>DATFRE010000219.1:0-4721 GCA_035263545.1 Dongiaceae bacterium | reverse complement strand
AACCGGCTCTGGCGCCATCCGCTCTTCCTGCTGGTGCTGGCGATCCTTCTCGTGACCACGGCCCTCAGCCCGGCCGTGCCCTTCCTCGCCCAGCTGCCGAAATCCTTCACCGTGACCACCGCGCCGCTGTGGGATTCCGGCATCCGCTGGATCACGGTCCATTTCTTCGACACGATCGAGGCCGGCCGGGTCTGGTTCCTGCTCCATGTGCTGAAGCCGGTGAAGCTCTTCCTGCTGGCGCTGCCCTGGCTCGCCTGCCTGCTGCTGCTGGCGCTTGCGGGCCTTCGGCTGGGAGGCGCGCGCCTGGCTTTGGTGATCGCGCTCCTGACCGCTTCCTGCGCCGTCTTCGGGCTCTGGGACAAGGCGATGACGACGCTCTATCTCTGCGCCGTCTCCACCGTCATCGCGTGCGCCATCGGATTTCCCATCGGCATCCTCGCGGCCCGCTCCGCCGTCGCCAACAGGATCATCACCGTCATCGTCGACACGCTGCAGACGATCCCCGCCTTCGTCTATCTGATCCCGGCGGTGATGCTGTTCCGGGTAGGCGATGTGGCGGCGATGATCGGCATCGTGCTCTACGCGCTGACGCCGGCGATCCGCTACACCGATCACGGGCTGCGCAAGGTGCCTCCGCTGCTGATCGAGGCCGCGGTCATGTCGGGCTGCACGCGCCGCCAGCTTTTGTGGAAGGTGCAGTTTCCCCTGGCGCTGCCGGAGCTGCTGCTGGGCATCAACCAGGTGATCATGCTGGCGCTCTCCATGGACATCATCGCCGCCATGATCGGCACCCGCGATCTGGGACAGGAGGTCTTCAGCGCGCTCGCCACCGCCAATGTCGGTCGCGGGCTTCTGGCGGGGCTGACCGTGGCCTTCATCGGCATCATCGCCGACCGCCTCATGGCCGCCTGGAGCCGGAGCTTGCGCGCCCGCTTCGGGCTGACCTAAGCCTACGGATTCGCGCGCGTGGCGAACTTCAGGACCCTGTAGCCATAGCTGGTGACGCCCTTCGACGGGTCGGGCTGGCGATAGGCCTGGTTCGAGAAGATCGTGTCATAGGCGCCCTCGCCGAGCGCCGAATCCGGCAGCACCGCGAGCGGCCGGAACTTGTGATGCGCCTGGCCTTCGGCGAGGAAGGGCTCGTTGGCGATCGCGTTATAGGAGCAGTGAAGCAAGGTGCGCGGCCGGTTGCTGCCATTGGCGCCCGAGGCGTGCAGCGTGTTGGCATGGAAGAAGACCGCATCGCCCGGCGTCATCTCGCAGGCGACCCGCTCATGGCTGCCGAGGATATGGGTGAGGCGCTCGGGATCGACCCCGCTCGCCGCCCCCAGCCGCTTGTGGTCGATGCGGCCCAGGAGATGGGAGCCGTGGACGAGCTCGACACAGCCATTCGCCCGGTCTACCGGATCGATGGCGATCATGCAGGTCGTCATGTCCGGCGCGAGGCAGCCCTCCTCGTACCAGTAGCCGTACTCCTGATGCCAGTCCCAGCGTCCGGCACTCCCGGGCTTTTTCATGGAGAGCTTGGAATGCCAGTGATAGACGGGTTTGCCGATGGTCTCTGCGGCGGCCTCGACCATGCGGGCAAGGTGCGGCAGCACGCCCAGATAGTCGCTGCCCAGCTCCGTCCACGTTACGACCTCCTGGGGATTGCCCTGGCTGTCGGCCAGCGCCCAGAGCGCGCCTTCGATCTCCGGATCGGCGAGGCAGGCCCGGCGCAGCGGCTCGATTTCCTCCGCGGCGAAGAAGCCCGGCAGGGCAACGAACCCGTCGCGGCGATAGGCCTCGATCTGATTCGCGGTGAGGCGGTGCGTCATGACGTTCCCGCTTCTCCACCGCGATACTTTTTCACAGCCAGCGCGACGGCAGCAGGTCGGTCTCGAAGGGGAAGGTGGAGAGCTGCTGATAGCCGGTCTCGGTGATCAGTACCTGCTGTTCCAGCTTCACGCCTTCATCGCCCCCGGCCTCGCCGATATAGCTCTCGATGCAGATGGTCATGCCCGGCTCCAGGATGCCGTCATAGCCGAAGCCGGCGAGATAATCCTGGACATAGAGGCAGGCCGGATATTCATCCGCCAGCCCCACGCCGTGGAAGATCACCGAATAGCGGTTGGGCGCGAAGCTCGGCGGCAGCTTGAAGCTCTTCTCGGCGAACTCGCGATAGCTGAGCCCCGGCTTCAGCAGCTCGAGATTGGTATGGATCTGCTCATAGGCCATGCCGTAGAGGCGCTTCTGCTCCTCGCTTGGCCGGCCCGGGCCGCAGAAGAAGGTGCGCGAGAGGTCGGAGCAATAGCCATAGGGCCCGATGAGGTCGGTATCGAAGGTGACGAGCTCGCCGGCGCGGATGATGCGGTCGCTCGACTCCTGGAACCAAGGATTGGTGCGCCCGCCGGAAGAGAGAAGCCGCGTCTCGATCCATTCGCCGCCGAGCGCGATGTTCACCTGGTGGAGATGCGACCAGAGCTCGTTCTCGGTGATGCCGGGCCGGAGCTCCGCCCGCATCTTCGCCATCCCCGCCTCGCAGGCGGAGATGGAGACGCTCATGCAGGCGATCTCGTCCGCCGATTTGATCGAGCGCGCCAACTCCATCACCTCCTGGCCGTCGAAGATCTGGATGCCGGCCTGCTCGAGGAGCTGGGTTCCGAGCGGCTCCAGCTTGTCGATGGCGACGCGCTTGTTGGCGCCGCCGCTGCGGGCGATGAGCTCGAGGATCTCCCCCGCCCAGCGCTTGGCGATCTCCGCGACCCGCGGGCCGCCGGCGAAGTAGTACCAGGCGCGGGCCGGGCGGACCTCGGCGATGGTCTCGAGCCCGTCGGAGAGATGCTCGCAGTTGTGGAAGTCGAAGAGGGTGATCGGCCCCTCGGTCGGGACATAGGCGTAGCGGGTGGCGTTGTGCAGCAGCCAGACCGCCATGTTCCGGCTGCCGGTGGCATAGCGCAGATTGATCGGGTCATAGAGCAGGATGCCGGCATAGCCGCGCTTGCGGAGCTCCGCCCGCACCCGGTCCAGGCGATAGGCGCGCAGCCGCTTCATGTCCGGCTGGTCGACGCAGTCGAGAAGGCCGGTCCCCGGCGTCTTGCGGGCGAGCGCGATGCGGGATTTGGCGGCGGGGGTAGGAGCAGTATCGGGGGCCATGGATGCTCTCAGGCTGGTGGGAAGGCCAGTCTCCGCCGGATCAGCCTCGCCCGTCCAGCGGCGAAGCGACCCCCGCTCGCGGATTTTCGCCTCTGGTTTTATGGGTGGGCGCTGTGCCCTGCGTCACCCCCCACCCTGACCCTCCCCCGCAAGGGGGGAGGGGATTGAAGCGAGGTGAAGCCTCTTTTCCCCCGCCCCCTCGACGGGGGCGGGCCGGGGTGGGGGTGGGCCGCAGGCTCGCTCTATCCGCGCGATTGCGGCTCGCGCGACAGCCCGCGCGCGGCGAGCGCCTTCAGATAGTTCGCCCAGAGCTCGTCCTGCTTCAGGCCGAGCTCATAGAGATAGGCCCAGGAGAAGATGCCGGTGTCGTGGAGATCGTCGAACTTGATCCGGATGGCGTAGTTGCCCACCGGCTCCAGTGCCAGGATGCCCACATGGGCGCGGCCCGCGACGATCTGCTTCTGGGAGGGGCCGTGACCCTGGACCTCCGCCGAGGGGCTCTCGACCCGCAACAGCTCGGCTGGAAAACGGAAGCGCGACCCGTCGTCGAAATCGATCTCGAGCGCCCTCTCCGCTGTCTTCAGGCGGATCTCCACCGGCCAGTGCGGTGCGCCGATCCCGGGGCTCATCTCGAGTCCTCTCCCGCTTCAAAGCGCGGGAGAGGGGCCCAAAGGTAGGGTGGGCGAGGAGATCGGAAGTGCGTGGGCAGCACCTAGCTCGCCTCGATCTGGCGCGCCTCGTCGATCAGCATGATGGGGATGCCGTCGCGGATGGGGTAGGCGAGCCCGGCCTTGCGGCTGATCAGCTCCTGCGCGGCTGCGTCATACTCCAGCGGACCCTTGGTCAGCGGGCAGACCAGGATCTCCAGCAGCTTCGGATCGACCTTGTTCGCTTGCGCCATGGCAGAGCCCCTCAATGCCGCACTTGCGGCCCGTCGCCCTCGCCGCGGGAGAGCGCCGCGCTTTCGAGCAGCGCGATCATCACCCGCGCCCGCTCGCTGGGGGAAGCAGCCTCCAGCAGGATCTGCTTCTCCGCCGCCTCGAAGGGGCAGAGCATGGCGAGCGAGACGATCAGCCGGTCGTCCGCCGTCTCCTCGATCGCCTTCCAGTCGATGCGCACCGGCTGGTCGGCGAAGAAGGCGCGCAGCGCCCCGATGAGGCGCGTGCGGTCGACGCTGGCGCTGACCGGCTCGAGGTCGGCTGCGTAGGGCGTCCAGTCGGCGACCACGCGGCGAAACCCCTGGTCCAGCGGCAGCTCGCCGAGCGCGAGGAAGCGGCAAAGCCCGGCGAGCGTGATCAGATAGCGTCCATCGTCGGTCTCGGCGAAGGAAACGATCCGCCCGGCGCAGCCCACCCTCTGCACTTCGGGCTGCGGTCCCGGCTGATCCGCGTCGCGCGGCTGGATCATGCCGATGAGCCGCGGGCCGGTGAGCGCCGCACGCGTCATGGCGAGATAGCGCGGCTCGAAGACGTTGAGCGGCAGGCGCCCCCCCGGCAGCAGCAGCACGCCCGAAAGCGGGAAGATCGGCAGCGTCCGCGGCAGCTCCGAGAAGGCGGGATCGAAGGGAGAGCGTGCCATGGGCGCCG
>DATFRE010000218.1:0-8449 GCA_035263545.1 Dongiaceae bacterium | reverse complement strand
CTCCGCGTGGGTGAGTGCATCCTCGGCTTCCTAACGGCCCAACCAATATGACTGACCAATCCTACTGCTTCTCCTTCTGGCCCAGATGCTGGAACCGGGAGCACTACCGCTCCAGTAGCTGGTGGCCCTGATTGTGGCCTCGATCCCGAAGGAGCCTCCGAAGGGGCCGAGGATCCGGTGGTCCTTCACACGGCCCGGGAGAGCGATCGTGACGAACTTCTTCGAGCTGCTGCTGGCGGCCGGCAGCCGTCCGGCGGCGATCATCGGCCGGTTGATCCGGGTGGCGCGGGCTCCTGCGATCCGCCGGCGCGAGCGGCGGCGCCTCAGGACGGCGCCGGTATCGATTCTCAGCGACCATGTGCGCCGCGACGTCGGTCTGCCGCCGGTGGATTCCAGCGGCCTGCCGCTGTGATCTCTATCGGAAATGCACTCAATGAAAGAAGCCCCTGGTGCGGTGGCACCAGGGGCTCATCACATCGGTCGACGATCGATAGGGGTCAGACGCTGTAATACATCTTGAACTCGATCGGGTGCGGCGTGTGCTCGAAGGCGTAGATCTCCTCCCATTTCAGCTCGAGGTAGGAATCGATCAGGTCGTCGGTGAACACATCGCCCTTCTTCAGGAAGTCGCTGTCGGCCTGGAGCGCGTTGACCGCCTCGCGCAGCGAGCCGCAGACCGTCGGCACGTTCTTCAGCTCCTCCGGCGGCAGGTCGTAGAGGTTCTTGTCCATCGGGTCGCCCGGATGGATCTTGTTCTGGATGCCGTCGAGGCCGGCCATCAGCAACGCCGAATAGGCCAGATAGGGATTGGCCGAGGGATCGGGGAAACGAACCTCCACGCGCTTGCCCTTCGGGCTCGCCACATAGGGGATGCGGCAGGAGGCCGAGCGATTGCGCGAGGAATAGGCCAGCAGCACCGGCGCCTCGAAGCCGGGGATCAGGCGCTTGTAGCTGTTGGTGGTCGGGTTGGTGAAGGCGTTCAGCGCCTTCGCATGCTTGATCACGCCGCCGATGTAGTAGAGCGCGGTCTCCGAGAGATCCGCATAGCCGTTGCCGGCGAAGAGAGGCTGGCCGTTCTTCCACAACGAGTTGTGAACATGCATGCCCGAGCCATTGTCGCCCTTGACCGGCTTCGGCATGAAGGTCGCGGTCTTGCCGTAGCTATGGGCGACATTGTGCACGACGTATTTGTAGATCTGCATGTTGTCGGCACATTTGACGAGATGGTCGAACTTGATGCCGAGCTCGTGCTGGCTCGGCGCCACCTCGTGATGGTGCTTCTCCACCTCGACGCCCATATCGGCGATGACGCTCAGCATCTCGGCGCGAAGGTCGGAGGCGGCATCGATCGGCGGCACCGGAAAATACCCGCCCTTGATGGGCGGACGGTGGCCGTGATTGCCTTCCTCCATCGCCTTGCCGGAAATGTAGGGCCCTTCCTCGGAGCTGAACTCGTAGAAGGCCCCGTTCATCTGAAGATCGAAGCGGACATCGTCGAAGACGAAGAACTCGGCCTCGGGCCCGACATACATGGTGTCGGCGATGCCCGTGGTCTTCAGATAGGCCTCGGCGTTCTTGGCGACCGAGCGCGGATCGCGGGCGTAGTTCTGACCCGTCAGCGGCTCCAGCACGTCGCAGAAGACGACGACGGAGGGCTGGGCGGCGAAGGGATCCATGGTCGCCGTCGCGCAGTCGGGCAAGAGGATCATGTCGGACTCGTTGATCGCCTTCCAGCCGGCGATGGAGGAGCCGTCGAACATGATGCCTTCGGTCAGGCTGTCCTCGTTGATGGTCGCGATATGCTGGGCGAGGTGCTGCCATTTCCCGCGCGGATCGGTGAAGCGAAAATCGACGTATTTCGCCTCATGCTTCTTGATGAGGTCGAGAACCTTCTTCGTGTCGGCCATAGCTGATTCCTTGGGTATGGTAGGTACAGGGATAAGGTGCTTGCAGTCAGAGGGTAGCGGTCGAATCGTTCCAATCAGATGGCATCGGGGCCGCGTTCGCCGGTCCGGATGCGGATCACCTCGTCGATGGTGGTGATGAAGATCTTGCCGTCGCCGATGCGCCCGGTATGCGCGGCCTGCTGGATCGCCTCCACGGCGCGCTCGACCATCGAATCCTCCAGGACCACCTCGACCTTCACTTTGGGCAGGAAGTCGACGACATATTCGGCGCCGCGATAGAGCTCGGTATGGCCCTTCTGGCGCCCGAAGCCCTTCGCCTCCGTCACGGTGATTCCCTTGATGCCCACCTCGTGGAGGGCATCCTTCACTTCGTCGAGTTTGAACGGCTTGATGATCGCTTCGATTTTCTTCATGGGGCCCTGCCTCGGCTTGATCCTGCCAGTGTTAGAGCAAGCGGCGTGCCAAACATTGGCTGCGCCGGAACAGTCGAGACCCCAAGACGCGGATGCCCGGGACAAGCCCGGGCATCTCAGCAGTCACAGGGTCAGAAATGGACTGGTTGCCCAAATATTGGGCAATCAGCCGTCTCTTTAGGCGGCGTTGCGCCGCTGCAGCCATTCGCCGATCCACTGCATGGCGAGGCCGATGTTCTCGATGCTGTTGGCGTAGGAGATGCGCAGATATCCCTCGCCATAGGAGCCGAAGCTGGTGCCGGCGATGGTGGCCACTCCCACCTCGTCCAGCAGCTTCAGCTCGAGCGCCTTGGCGCCGAGGCCGAGCTTCGAAATATTCGGGAAGACATAGAAGGCACCGGCCGGATCGACGCAGGAAACGCCGGGCAGCTTGTTGAGCTCGGCGACGACGAAGCCCCGGCGCTCGTCGAAGGCCTTCATCATCTTCTGCGGCTCGTCCTGCGGGCCGTTGAGGGCAGCGATGCCGGCCCATTGGGCGGCGGCATTGACGCAGGAATGGCAATTGATGGCGAGCCGCGTGGCATGCTCGACCAGGCTTGCCGGCCAGACCGCATAGCCCATGCGCCAGCCGGTCATCGCATAAGTCTTGCTCCAGCCGTCGAGCATGATGACTCGATCGCGCAGCTCCGGGAAGCGCAGCAGGCTCATATGCTTGCGCCCGCCATAGAGCATCTCGCTGTAGATCTCATCGCTCAGCACCGCGACATCGGGATGATTGGCGAGCCCCTTGGCGAGCTTGACGACCTCGGCTTCCGGCGTGGCGCCGCCGGTCGGATTGGCCGGGCTGTTGATGATGATGAGCCGTGTCCGCGGCGTGATCAGCGACAGCAGTTCCTCCGCCGAGAAGGCGAAGCCGTTGGCCTCGCGCAGGGGCAAGGGCACCGGCGTGGCGCCGGTGAACTTGATCGCGGATTCATAGATGGGGAAGCCGGGGTTCGGATAAATGATTTCCGCCCCCGGCTCACCGAACATCAATATCGCGAAGAACATCGTGACCTTGCCGCCGGGCACGATCACCACATGGGACGGATCGACCTCAACGCCATGGCGCTTGTGGAGATTGGCCGCCACCGCCTCGCGGGCCTGGGGGATGCCATTGGCCGGGGTATAGCCGTGATGCCCGTCGCGCAGCGCCTTGCAGGCGGCCTCGACGATGTGGCCCGGCGTCTGGAAGTCCGGCTGGCCGATACCGAGATTGATGATGTGCTTGCCCTTGGCCTCCAGGGACTTGGCGCGGGCGAGCACCTCGAAGGCGGACTCGGTGCCCAGGCGGCTCATGCCGCTAGCGAGCTTCAACATGACATCTCCCAATGGCGCGCGACTTGCGTCTTTGACCTACAGAAACTAGGGACTTCGGGTCGCGGATACTGTTCCGGGAGCGACGCTTGACGCCAGGAGCCGCGACGTCTAAATGACCGGTCCGGTGGCGGGCGTAGCTCAGTTGGTTAGAGCGCCAGATTGTGGATCTGGATGTCGTGGGTTCAAGTCCCATCGCTCGCCCCAGTTCAATATGACCCGGCTCCCGGTCTGTGGTCACCGCAAGCGACGGAAGAGAGGCTGAATGGCGCAGGAAGCGGTGCTGTTCGCCAATGAGGCGTTTTACCGGGCCTTCGCCGAGCGCGACATCGCCGCCATGGAGCAGGTCTGGGCGCAGGCAGCACCCGTGGCCTGCATTCATCCCGGCTGGAGCCCGGTCGTGGGGCGCGAGCGCGTGCTGGCGAGCTGGCGCGCCATCCTCACAAATCCGGCCTCGCCCGCGATCCGCTGCCGCCGTCCTCGCGCCTTCGTCCATGGCGACGGCGCCTTCGTCATCTGCTACGAGGAGGTCGAGGGGGCTGTCCTGATCGCAACCAACCTCTTCGTGCGCGAAGGGGCAGGCTGGAAGATGGCACATCACCAGGCAGGCCCGGTCGCGGTGCAGAACGAAGAAGACGAAGCGGCCGGCGAAGATGATGAGCAGGGCCGCGCCATCCATTAGCGGCCATCGCAACGATGCCCCCGTCATGCTAAGAGAGTCGCGCTCTGCAGACAGGGCGGAGCCTGTGCCATGACGGAACAGAGCGGAAGCATGGGGCGGATCGCGTCACATCTCGGACGGCTCGGCGGGGCAGCCCTGCTTGTCCTTCTCCTGGCAGCGGGCAGCGCGCGCGCCGATTACCAGTCCGGCCTTGCCGCCTTCGATTCCGGCGATTTCCGGAAAGCGGCGGAGGAATGGAAGGCGGCGGCGGCGCAGGGCGATGTCGATGCCGAGCACGGTCTGGGCCTGCTCTATGATTCCGGCCGTGGCGTGCCCGAAGATGCGAGGCAGGCGGCTGCCTGGTACGCCAAGGCTGCCGCCCGGGGCCTCCCCGCAGCTGAAACCAATCTGGCGCTCTTCTATGCCACCGGCCGGGGCGTGCCGAAGGACGTGAAGAAGGCGATCCAGCTCTTCGCCGCCGCCGCCAAAGCCGGCAATTCCACCGCCCAGTTCAATCTCGGCCTGCTCTATTACCGCGGCGACGGCGTTCCCCGGAACTATGCCACCGCGGCCGCCTGGTTTCTGAAGGCGGCCCAGGGCGGCTCCGATGACGGCGAATATGCCATCGCCGAGATGTATCGCCTGGGCCGTGGCGTGCCCAAGGATATGAAGAAGGCGGTCTATTGGTTCTCCCAATCGGCGAGGAACGGGAATGGCGCCGCCGCGGACCGCCTCGCCGAGCTCGGTGCACCCGCCGTGGCAGCGGCGCCACAGACTACCGCTGCCGCGCCTGCGACACCCGCCGCTCCGACGGTTGCACCGCCGACACCCGCAGCCAGTGCGCCCGCCGCCGCACCGCCGCAGCCTGCTGCGCCATCGGCGGATAGCAGCCAGAGTGCCGGTGCGAGCCAGAGCCTCGCCCTGCCCAATATCTTCGCGCCGGCCACATCGGGAAGTGTCGCGGGGGGAAGTGCGACGAGCTCCACCGCGGCGCCAGCCGCCGCGCCCGCGGCTCCGGCGCCGAAACGGCTCAAATCCCTGCCCAACAGCCAGGTAGCTGCCATGAGCGCCGCCAACCCTGCCGCCGGCGCAGACAGCAGCAGCGGGATCAGCCTGGGTCTGCCCCTGTCGGCGGATTCCTCATCCGGCGCTGCCCCGCCGCCGGGCCCGGCGCATATCTGGATCGGGACCCTGCATAGTGATTACGACGCCCGCCTCTACTGGATGCAGCAGGTGAAGCGCTTTCCCGACCTCCTTCAGCGCTTGAGCCTCGCGGTCCGGCCCGTCGATCTCGGGGCCGGGCAGGGGGTCTGGTTCAAAGTCCTGGCGGGGCCTTTCGCCGGTGCCGATGCCGCCGGCAGGATCTGCCAGGCGATCCGCACCCGCGCGCCCGCGGACGACTGCTCCGTCGTCACCGACTGACAACGTGGCTGCTTCACGGTCGAGCGATCCTCATCTGCTGCTGAGCGCGGCGGAGATGCGCGCCGCCGATGCGGGGGCCATCGCCGCTGGCATACCCGGCATCGATCTGATGGAGCGCGCCGGCGAGGCGGTCGCCGAGGCGGCTTTGCGGCGCTGGCCCGGACGCTCGGCCCTGGTGCTCTGCGGGCCCGGCAATAACGGGGGTGATGGCTTCGTCGCCGCCCGCCATCTGAGCCGGGCCGGCGTCCTGGTGCGCCTTGCTTTGCTCGGCGATCGGCAGAAGCTCGCGGGCGATGCGGCGCTGGCGGCGTCGCGCTGGCAAGGGGAGGTGGTCGCCCTGTCACCGGACCTGCTCGGCGAGCAGGAACTCGTGGTTGACGCCCTCTTCGGCGCCGGACTGGCACGGCCCCTGGACGGCGTGGCCCGGGCGACCGTCGAGACCATCGGCGCCCGCCGCCTCGACTGCCTCGCCATCGATGTGCCGAGCGGGCTCGACGGCGACAGCGGCGAGGTGCTGGGCGCGGCCCCGCGTTCGCGCGTCACCGTCACCTTCTGCCGGGCGAAGCCGGGCCACTACCTCCTCCCGGGGCGCCTGCTCTGCGGGGAGCTGGTGATTGCCGATATCGGGATCCCCGAGGCCGTGGTCGCGGGTCTCGGCCTTCGCCGCTGGCTGAATGGGCCCTGGCTCTGGCGGGACCGGATCGCCTGGCCCTCGCCGTCGGGCCATAAATACAGCCGTGGCCATGTCCTGATCCTGGGCGGCGGGCAGATGACCGGGGCCGGCCGGCTGGCGGCGCGGGCGGCCCGGCGGGCGGGTGCGGGGATGACAACCCTGCTGGCCCCCGCACCGGCCCTGCCGATCTATGCCGCTGACCAGCCGGGTCTGATCACGGCCTCCATTGGCGAGCTTGAACGCTATCTCGAGGACCCCCGGATCTCGGCCGTGCTGATCGGCCCGGGGGCGGGGCGCGGTGCCAGCACCCGCCGCCACGTGCTGCAGGTGCTGAGGGCCGGCAAACCAGCGGTTCTGGATGCCGATGCCCTGACCGTCTTCGCTTCGGAGCCCAGCGCCTTGTTCGAGGCCATCCATGGCCAGACCCTGCTGACTCCCCATGAGGGGGAATTCGCCCGGCTGTTCAAGCTTCAAGGCTCCAAGCTCGTCCGCGCGGAAGGGGCGGCCAAGGCAGCCGGCGCCGCGGTCCTGCTGAAGGGCTATGACACGGTGGTGGCCGCCCCCGACGGGCGGGTCGCCATCAACGCCAATGCCCCGGCGGCGCTCGCCACGGCCGGGGCCGGGGATGTACTGGCCGGCATCGCCCTTGCCCTGCTTGGCCAGGGGCTGGGGGCCTTCGAGGCCGGCGCCGCGGCCGCCTGGCTCCACGGCGCCTCGGCCGCCCGACATGGGATCGGGCTGATCGCCGAGGACCTGCCCGAAGGGCTTCCCGCCGTGCTCGGGGAGCTCCAGCCGGGCTGATGGACCTGCGTCTCGCAGAGCCTCGCGACTTTGCAGCCTGCACCGAGATCTATCTGGCGGCGGCCCGGGTCGCCCTTCCCTGGGCTCCGCCGGAGGAGATCCGGGCCGATCATTTCCAGGATTCCCTGCGGGAGGAGGAGGTCTGGGTGGCCGAGACAGGCGGCAGGATTGCGGGCCTCGTCTCGATCTACCTGCCGGAGCGCTTCATCCATAGCCTCTATGTCGATCCGGCGCGCCAGGGCCTGGGCATCGGCGGTGCCCTCCTTGACCGGGCGCTGCGGCGCTGCGGCGGCCATGCCGAGCTCAAATGCCAGGAGGGCAACCGCGCGGCCTGCCGGTTCTATATGGAGCGGGGCTGGCGGCCGGTCGGCTGGGGCTGGTCCTCCGCTGGCCCCTGGATCCGCCTGAGCTATTGACTTTCGCGGCTGGAGTTCCTTTTCCCCTTGTACGTTACAGGTCTGTGCTATACATCGCGCGCTGCGGCGGCGCGGCCATCCGAACGGGCGGGCGTGGCGGAACTGGCAGACGCGCCAGATTTAGGTTCTGGTGACGCAAGTCGTGGGGGTTCAAGTCCCTCCGCCCGCACCAGTAACCGGTAGATGAGCGGTCGCGGGACCAGCCCCGAAGACCCTCGAACTCCTCGACAGAATGGACGATCGATGCAGGTAACAGAGACGGTTGCGGAAGGGCTGAAGCGCGAATTCAAGGTCGTGATTCCGGCCCAGTCGTTTCAGGAGCGGATCGAGACCCGGCTGAAGGACCGGCAGCGCAGCATGCGCCTTCCCGGCTTCCGCCCCGGCAAGGTGCCCATGGCGCTCGTCGCCAAGCATTGGCGCCAGCATGTGACCGGCGAGGAGCTGCAGAGCACCATCGGCGACAGCTCGGCCCAGATCGTGAGCGAGAGGGGCCTGCGCCCCGCCGGCCAGCCCAAGATCGAGATCACCGCGTTCAGCGACGGTTCGGATCTCGAATACAAGATGGCGCTCGAGCTCCTGCCGGAGATCGAGCCCATGGATCTGGCGCAGCTGGAGCTCACCCGCACGGTCGTGGATATCCCCGAGGCCGAGGTCGAGCAGGCCCTCCAGCGCATTGCCACCGACCAGGCCAAGAGCGAGCCGGTGGCCGAGCCCCGGCCCGCCGCCCAAGGCGATGTGGTCGTGGCGGATTTCGTCGGCCGCATCGACGGCAACGAGTTCGAAGGCGGCAAGGCGGAAGG
>DATFRE010000217.1:0-2087 GCA_035263545.1 Dongiaceae bacterium | reverse complement strand
TTCTTGTCCTCGGCGGCATGGGCCTCGGCATCCTTGACCATCTTCTGGATGTCGGTCTCCGACAGACCACCGGAGGCCTGGATGCGGATCTGCTGCTCCTTGCCCGTTGCCTTGTCCTTGGCCGAGACGTTGACGATGCCGTTGGCGTCGATGTCGAAGGTGACCTCGATCTGCGGCACGCCGCGGGGTGCGCTCGGAATGCCAACCAGATCGAACTGGCCGAGCAGCTTGTTGTCCGCGGCCATCTCGCGCTCGCCCTGGAAGACGCGGATGGTGACCGCGGTCTGTCCGTCCTCGGCTGTGGAGAAGACCTGGCTCTTCTTGGTCGGGATCGTGGTGTTGCGGTCGATCAGCCGGGTGAACACGCCACCCAGGGTCTCGATGCCCAGCGACAGCGGGGTCACGTCGAGCAGCAGCACGTCCTTGACGTCGCCTTTCAGCACGCCGCCCTGGATCGCCGCACCCACGGCCACGACCTCATCGGGGTTCACGCCGCGATGGGGCTCGCGCCCGAAGAACTGCTTCACCGTCTCGATGACCTTGGGCATCCGGGTCATGCCGCCGACCAGGATCACCTCGTTGATCTCCGAGGCCTTCAGCCCCGCATCGCGCAGCGCCGAGCGGCAGGGCTCGACGGTCTTCTGGATCAGCTCGTCGACCAGCGCCTCGAGCTTCGCCCGGGTCAGCTTGATGGCCAGATGCTTCGGCCCGGTCTGATCGGCGGTGATGAAGGGCAGGTTGACTTCGGTCTGGGTCGCGCTCGAGAGCTCGATCTTCGCCTTCTCGGCCGCCTCCTTCAGGCGCTGGAGGGCGAGCCGGTCCCGGCGCAGGTCGATGCCCTGCTCCTTTTTGAACTCGTCGGCCAGATAGTCGATGATCCTTGCGTCGAAGTCCTCGCCGCCCAGGAAGGTGTCGCCATTGGTCGACTTCACCTCGAAGACGCCGTCGCCGATCTCGAGGATCGAAATGTCGAAGGTGCCGCCGCCGAGGTCATAGACCGCGATGGTGCCGGTGCCCTTCTTCTCCAGGCCATAGGCGAGCGCTGCCGCCGTCGGCTCGTTGATGATGCGCAGCACCTCGAGGCCGGCGATGCGGCCGGCATCCTTGGTCGCCTGGCGCTGGGAATCGTTGAAATAGGCCGGAACGGTGATGACCGCCTGGGTCACCTTCTCGCCGAGATAGTTCTCGGCGGTCTCCTTCATCTTTTGCAGGATGAAGGCGCTGATCTGGGAGGGCGAGTATTTCTGCCCGCGGCATTCGACCCAGGCATCGCCGTTGTCGCCGGAGATGATCTTGTAGGGCACGAGGCCGCGATCCTTCTGCGCCATCGGATCGTCGTAGCGCCGGCCGATCAGGCGCTTGATGGCGAAGAGGGTGTTCTCGGGATTGGTGACGGCCTGGCGCTTGGCAGCCTGGCCGACCAGCCGCTCGCCGGAATCGGCGAAGGCAACCATGGAGGGCGTGGTGCGCGCGCCCTCGCTGTTCTCGATCACCTTGACGTCCTTGCCCTCCATGACGGCGACGCAGGAGTTGGTGGTGCCGAGGTCGATACCGATGACTTTGCTCATATTTCCTTTTCTCCTGGCGGACACAGCCCAAAGAGCCCGCAGAGGCGGCACCCCGGGCAATCCCCATAAACCATTGGACCCGCCGGGATATATAGGGAGGCGACCCCAGGACGCAAGGCAGATCGGCGGGATTCCGCGGGGTTTTTGGTCGCGCCCCTGGCCCCCTGACGGAGCCCGGGGTTAGGATCCGCCCATGCCGGACGAGACCGCCGCCCCTCCCAGCCGCGAGCCGATCTATCGCACGATCCGCCTTCTCCTTCTGTTCGACCTGCTGCTGGGCTTGGCCCTTCTGGTTGTGGCCGGCCCGCTCTGGGGCCTGCCCTCGCTCCAGATCGCCGGCGGCATCCTCGCCCTCATCGGCGGCGGACTCTACCTCTTCTTCGGGCACCTCGCCGCCCGGGAAAGACAGAAAAGAAATTGAGCCGCAGAGGCATAGCGGCACTTCGCTGCCGCAGCATAGGGGCTCAGCGGATCATATAGACCTTGCGCACTGTCTCGTGGACGCGGCAGGTGCCCTTC
>DATFRE010000216.1:0-2970 GCA_035263545.1 Dongiaceae bacterium | reverse complement strand
GGCCCAAGGTGGGCGGGGCGGGGCCATCGTCAACATGTCCTCGGGCGCGGCAACCATCGGAAGCGCCGGCGAGTTCATCCACTATGCCGCATCCAAGGCCGCGCTCAACACGATGACCCTGGGTCTCGCCCGTGAAGTGGCGCGCGAAGGCATCCGCGTCAACGCCGTCGAACCGGGCCTGGTCGAGACTGACATGCATGAATCGGCCGGCGGTGCCGCGCGCACGCAGCGGCTGATTGGGACCATCGCCATGGGACGCGCCGCCAAGCCGGAGGAGATCGCCGGTCCCGTCCTCTATCTGCTGTCGGACGCCGCCGCCTATGTCACCGGCGCGGTGCTGAGGGCGGCTGGCGGGCGATGATGGATACGCTTGCCGCACCACCGCCGGTGATCGAGGGCCCGCTCGCAGCCTATCGGGCGAAGCGCGCCCAGGGGCTGCTGGCGCCCGATCCGGCCCAGCTGCTCGCCGCCGAGAAGCTGCAATCTTTGCACAATGCGCTCGCCCGCCCCGGCAATGGCGGGCATATCGGCTGGCGCGAGCGGCTGGGCCTCGCCCGGCGCAGCGAGCCCGCGACCCAGGGGCTCTATATCTTCGGCAGCGTCGGCACCGGCAAATCCATGCTGATGGATCTGTTCTTCGCGACCGCCCCGGTGGCGAAGAAGCGCCGGGTCCACTTCAATGCCTTCATGCTGGAGGTGCACGAATCGCTCCACCGCTGGCGCCGGCAGGCGAGCGGCGATCCGATCCCGCCGCTCGCCCGCGGCATCGCCGGCGAAACCCGGCTGCTCTGCTTCGACGAGTTCCAGGTCGAGGACATCGCCGATGCCATGCTGCTGGGTCGCCTGTTCGAGGCGCTGTTCGAAGAGGGGCTCGTCGTCGTCGCCACCTCCAACTACGCGCCCGACGATCTCTACGAGGATGGGCTCCAGCGCGAGAACTTCCTGCCCTTCATCGCGCTCATCAAGGAACGGCTGGACATCCTCGAGCTCGACAGCGGCAAGGATTACCGGCGACGACTCATCCAGAGCCTCGATCTCTACCACACCCCGCTCGGCCCGGCGGCGACCGCGGCGCTCGACGAAGCCTTCGCCCGCCTCACCGACTCGACGCCGCCCGCGCCGCTGACCCTGTCCTTTCAGGGCCGCCAGCTCGTCGTCGCGCGGGCTGCCAAGGGTATCGCCTATTTCCGCTTCGCGGAGCTCTGCAGCCAGGCGCTGGGCCCTGCGGATTTCCTGGCGATTGCGCGCCGTTTCCACACCGTGATTCTCGACGGCGTGCCGCGGTTGTCGGGCGAGCAGCGCAACGAGGCGCGCCGCTTCATCACGCTGATCGACGAGCTCTACGAGCATCGCTGCAAGCTCGTCATCGCTGCGGATGATGTGCCCGATCGCCTCTATCCCGCAGGCGATGGCGCCTTCGACTTCCGCCGCGCCGCCTCGCGATTGATGGAGATGCAGTCGCCCGATTACCTGGCGCTGGAGCATCGGCCATGACTCGCGAAATTTCCTGTCTCTATCTACTTGCTCTTGGGGAACAAAAAGCGTATTAACACTATACCTAGTGCCGGTAGGCACCGTGGGGAAGGGACGGAATGGCTCGAAGGAAGATTGCTCTCGTCGGCGCCGGTCACATCGGGGGAACGCTGGCGCTGCTGATCGGTCTCAAGGAGCTTGGCGATGTCGTGCTGTGCGACGTCGTTGAAGGCGTGCCGCAGGGCAAGGGATTAGATCTGGCGGAGAGCTCGCCGATCGAAGGCTTCGATGCTTCCTATGTCGGCTCGAACGACTACAGCGCCATCGCCGACGCTGCCGTCGTCATCGTCACCGCCGGCTTTCCGCGCAAGCCAGGAATGAGTCGCGACGATCTCTTGAGCGCGAATGCGGATGTCGTCGCCAAGGTCGGCGCCGCGATCAAGGAATATTGCCCGAGCGCCTTCGTCATCGTCGTCACCAATCCGCTCGACGTCATGGTCTGGGTCATGCGCGAGGCCTCCGGGCTTCCCCACCATCGCGTCGTCGGCATGGCGGGCGTGCTCGACAGCGCCCGCTTCCGCTACTTCATCGCCGATGAGCTGAAGGTCTCGGTCGAGGATGTGACCGCCTTCGTTCTCGGCGGGCATGGGGACGACATGGTTCCCCTGCTGCGCTATTCGACCGTGGCCGGCATTCCCTTGCCGGACCTGGTCAAGATGGGTTGGACCACGCAAGAGCAGCTCGACAAGATCATCAACCGCACGCGCGGCGGCGGTGGGGAGATCGTGGCACTGCTCAAGACGGGGTCCGCATATTACGCCCCGGCAGCCGCGGCCGTTGCGATGGCCGAAAGCTATCTCAAGGACAAGAAGCGCGTGCTGCCCTGCGCCGCCTGGTTGGATGGCCAGTACGGGGTCAATGAGCTCTACGTCGGGGTGCCGGTCGTGATCGGCGCCGAAGGCGTGGAGAGAGTGGTCGAGATCGCGTTGGACACGGCAGAGAAGGCCATGTTCGACAAATCGGTCTCGGCCGTTCGGGGCCTCATCGATGCGATGAGGAAAATTCAGAGAGGAGACAAGTTATGAGAAAGACGACCCGTAAGACCGCCAAGCTGGCGGCGAAGAAGCCGGCCAAGAAGGCCGCGCCGAAGAAGGCGAAGAAGGCGGCGAAGAAAAAGGCCAAGAAGGCGTAACGCCAGCTCAGCCTGACGTGACGAATCCGGGTGCGGCGCCTCCGGCGTCGCCCCGGATACTATGTGTCTCGGGGGGCGGTTTCCTAGAGCCGCCCCCCGAAGTTTGAGGGGCTCGATCCCGCCGCTGCGGGCCCTTTTCCGGCCGGAAAACTTCCCCCCGGAAATTCGCCGCCGGAGCCTCCCCGCGTGATTGTTCCTGCAAAAGTTTGGCGCTAGATTACCGGCCCTGTTGCACCGCGGCATAGCGCGTCGCGTCCCCTGCCCCGCACCGGTGAAAAGAGCGGATGAACATTCACGAGTATCAG
>DATFRE010000215.1:0-2410 GCA_035263545.1 Dongiaceae bacterium | reverse complement strand
GGGCCAGCGCCGGCGCATCGCCTGCGACGGCGTCGTCTTCACCGGCTGTTTTCGGCCGGAGACCGCGCTCCTGGTGGGAAGCCATATCGCGCTCGATCCCGGCAGCGGCGGTCCCGCCATCGACCAATACTGGCGGGGCAGCGATCCCAGGGTCTTCGTCGCCGGCAATCTGCTGCATCCCGTGGAGACCGCGGGCGTCGCCTGGGCCGAAGGCCGCGCCGCCGCGGAAGCGATCGCCATGCATCTCGCAGGCCGCCTGCCCCCGCCCGCGGCCGAGGCGCCTGTCACCGCGGCGGCACCGTTGCGCTATGTCTACCCACAGCGCCTTGTCCCGCCGATGACCGGTCTCTCGCCGCTCCTGTTCAAGGCGCGCGCCGCCCGCGCCACGCGGGGCCGGCTGCGGCTGCTGGCCGATGGGCACGAGCTCTGGACCCGACGCGTAAGTCTCCTGCCGGAGCGGCGCATCTCCCTTCCCGCCGATCGGCTGCCGCGGGACGGGATTTCGGCGATCAGCGTCGAGATGGAGGAGGAGAGATGAGGCCTTCGACCAAGCACCCGCTACTCTGTTCCCTCTCCCGCGCTTTGAAGCGGGAGAGGGGGACCCATCGCGAAGCGATGGGGGGTGAGGGTCGTTCAAGCACCGTGCTTGCCAGACCCTCACCTTCCCGTGGCTTCGCCACGGGCCCCTTCCTCTCCCGCTTCAAAGCGCGGGAGAGGAAATCATAACCATGACCTACGTCATCGCCATCGATCAGGGCACCACGGGCAGCAAGGCGTACCGGCTGGAGGAGAACGGGCGGTTCGAAAGCCTGGGCGGCTTCGAGCATCGCCAGATCTATCCCCGCCCCGGCTGGGTCGAGCATGACGCCAAGGAGCTGCTCGAGCATCTCACCCGCCTGATCGAGCGTGCCGGCGATGCGGCGGCGCTGGGCATCGACAACCAGGGCGAGACCGTCATCGCCTGGGACGGGGCGAGCGGCGAGCCGCTGGGCAATGCCATCGTCTGGCAGGATGCGCGCACGCTCCCGCTAACCGAGAAGCTCAAGGCCGAGGGCGCGGAGACGCTGACGATTGCGCGCGCCGGCCTGCCGCTCGATCCCTATTTCTCCGCCAGCAAGCTGAAATGGATTCTGGACGAGCTTCCCGAGGCGAAGCGCCTGCTGGCGAAGGGCCGCCTCAGGCTCGGCACCAGCGACAGCTTCTTCCTCGATCGCCTCGCCGGGGTCTACGCCACCGATGTCACCACCGCCTCGCGCACCAGCCTGATGGATCTCGCGACGGGCCAATGGGACCCGGAGCTCTGCCGCCTTTTCGGGATTCCCTTGGAGATCCTGCCGGAGATCCGCCCCACCGCCGGGGATTTCGGCAGCGTTGGGGGTCTGCCCATCCGCACCAGCCTGGTCGACCAGCAGGCGGCGCTGTTCGGCCATGGCTGCCGCCGGCCGGGCCAGGCCAAGATCACCTTCGGCACCGGCGCCTTCGCGCTGGCCGTCGCCGCGCGCGACGTGGCGCCGGCGGAGGCGCAGGGCATGAACCGCAGCATCGCCTGGCGGCTGGGAAGCGGCCCCCTCGTCTATGCGCTGGAGGGCGGGCTCTACAACGCTGCCTCGGCGGTGAACTGGGCCCACGGCCTCGGCCTCTTCAGCGAATTCGCCGAGATAGACGGCTTCACCCGACCCTCGGCCCTGGAGCGCGGCCTCGTCTTCGTCCCAGCGCTCTCCGGCCTCTCCGTCCCCTACTGGGACCGCAATGCCGCCGGCCTCTGGCTGGGCATGGGCCTCGAGACGACGCGCGCCGACATGGTGCAGGCGCTGCTGGAAGGCATCGCCCTGCTGGCGGCCGAGCTGGTCGCGGCGATGGATCGTGCCGCCCCGCTCACGGGCCCGATCTCCATCGATGGCGGCCTCTCCAACAACGCCTATTTCTGCGATTTCCTGGCCCGTGTCCTCGCGCGCCCGGTGCAGGTGCCCGGCAGCGCCGAGCTGACCGGCCTGGGTGCCGCCCAGATGGCCATGATCGGCGCGGGCCTCGCCACGCTCGAGACCCTGCCGCCGGCCCCGCCGGCCCGGCGCCTCGCGGCACCCGGCGAGCCGTTCGATCCCGCTGTCCGGGGCCGCTTCGCCGAGGCGGTCGCCCGCGCCCGAAACTGGCGGCGATGATGGTTCCCTGCTAAGACAAGTCCCGTCCCTGCAATCGAGGTTCGACCATGGCCAATGACGCTTCCGCGCTCCGGGGTAATTGGAGCTATCCCACCTCCATCCGCTTCGGCGTCGGTCGCATCGCCGAGCTGCCCGATGCCTGCAAGCAGCTGGGCTTCAAGCACCCGTTGCTGGTCACGGACCCCGGGCTCGCCAAGCTGCCCATGATCCAGGAGGCCATCGCCCGCAACGAGGCGGCAGGCCTCAAGACC
>DATFRE010000214.1:0-2590 GCA_035263545.1 Dongiaceae bacterium | reverse complement strand
AATGCTTCGATATCGGATTGATGGAGAATCCCGATGGCTGCGCGCCGCCCCGACCCAAGCGCGACCAGACGGGGCTCGCCAGCTTCGTCGGCAACGCCAGCGGTCTCACGGTCGCCGACCTTATTCCGCCTGGCAGCCTCTGGTACAATTTCGGCCTCTGCCTCCAGGGGCTCATCACCGCCATCCAGAAGCGCAGCTACGCCAACGACGCCACCGTGCTCACCGCGCTCGACAATGCGGATTACGGGAACATCACGGCGATCCAGGCCCATGATGCCGTCTGCCGCTTCCGCCAGGCGATGGTCGATGTCTACACCGCCGACGACCATCTGACGCGCTGCCAGCTTCTCAAGGTCATCGGAAAGATCACCCTCGATCCGCCGGGCGCCAACGACACCGTCCAGATCTATGGGCCGAAGGCAGAGGAGGTCTATACCGAGCTGAAGACCGTGGCCCTGCAGTACATCCTCGACTGCTTCTGCCACGGCGTTCTGCCGCCCTGCCCTCCCGATCCCTGCGACGACCAGGTGCCGATCGCCTGCATCACCATCAAGGACGGCAAGATCATCGATATCTGCAACCTCTCCTGCCGCCATTATGCCGGCTCCTTCCCGTCGATGTTCTACTGGCTCTCGGCCGTGCCGATCGTGCCGCTGATCAGCTGGCTGATGAAATCGATCTGTTGCTCCCCCGACCTGCTGCAGGCGAACTCGCCGATCGTCAACAAGCTCCCGGATCTGCTCTCGGCCCTCGACCCCACGGGGGGCCTGCAGCGCGGGCTCATGAATCAGCGATTCGCCGGCCCGGCCTTCCTGGGCCAGCAGCTCCTGTCGCTGCAGCCCGCCGTCCTCGCCGCCCAGAGTGCGAAGGGGATCGGCACGGCGCTCACGCTTCCCGGCGCCATCGGCCGGCCCGCGGATGATGTCCAGAAAGACCTCGGCGGCAAGGGCGTCACTGCGATCACCCGCGAGCTGCCGCAGGGCGCGCCGGTGCCGAGCTCAGCCGGCCTTCTGACCCTGCCCTTCTCGGGCGCGGCCGACCATGTCGTGCTCTACACCAGCGGCGGCAAAGTCGTCGGCATGGCGCCGGCAACCGGCGCCGATGTCGTATCGAACGCAAAGGATGCGCAGATCCTCGATCTGCAGAATCAGCTCAAGGCCGTGCGCGACGATGTCGCCCTGCTCAAGGCCGCGCGGCCATCTGGGGGAACCAGGAAATGACCATCAGCGACATCGAGCGCAACCACTACTATCCCCAGCAATATCTGGGGGCCGCCGATTTCGAGGATCAGCAGGCCTATGGCCGCGACATGCGGCGCCGGCACAATCTCGGGCCCCATAGCTGGGGGATCATCGCCGGGCTCGAGCTGGTGGAGAAGCCGCGGGAGTCGGATCCCGGCTTCGTCGATGTCTACATCATGCCCGGTGAGGCTGTGGACGGTTTCGGGCGCGAGATCGTCGTGCTGGAGCCGACGCTGCTCGACACCGCGCCCTTCCAGATCTTCGCCAATTCCCAGAGCCACGCGATCTGGATCGCCTATGACGAGCAGGCCCTGCGCACGCCGACCGGCGGCTTCGTCTCCTGCGAATCGACCGACCAGTACAGCCGCATTCGCGAGACCTTCAAGATCCTCGTCAGCCCGCCCGACCCGCAGACCGACGGCATCACCGTCGGCGGGATCACGGTTCCCAACAACAATCCCTCCCCCGACGATCCCAAGATCCCGCTCGACGGCTCGGTCTCTTATCAGGAGCTGCCGAGCCCGACGGATACCGCCCGCTGGCCGGTGCGCCTCGGCAGCGCCTTCTGGGACGGCCCCACGGGCAAATTCAAGACCGCCGGCGCCCAGCTCCTCCAGGGGCGCAGCTATGCCGGCCTCATCGGGGCTTCCGTCCTCTCCCCCACCGGCGAGCTCCGGCTCGCCTCGCGGGCGACGACGCCGACCGCCGCACTGGCAACACATGTGCCCGGACCGGCCGGCCGGATCGATGTCGATGCCAATTTGGTAATCACGGGCAACACCCATATCTGGGGGGCAAGCTCCATTTCGACGATATCGGCGGCGCCGACGACAGCATGCCGCTCTGGATGCAGCGCAACTCGCCGCCGGCTGGCGGCAGCGGCTCGGACTTGCGCATCCATATCGGCGACCAGGCGGATCCGACGACGCGGCTCACCATCGGTCCCGGCACCTCGCCGGACAAGGAAAAGGCCGTGCTCGCCGTGCGCGGCGACGACAAGGTGGATATCGCCAGCGGCACGCTGCGCTTCGGCAAGGACCCGCGCCAGATGATCGACCTCTGGGCGCCCAACGACACCACCCCGGGCCCCTATGGCATCGGCGTCCAGGCGAGTGCGGCCTATTTCCGCAGCGCCGGCGATTTCTACTGGTTCCACAACGGCCAGCATGACGACGGCAATGGCAAGCCGGGAAACCAGGGCAGCGTGCTCATGCGCCTCGACGCTACGGGCTGCCTCAATTTCGGCTCCCAGACGCGCCAGATGCTGAACCTCTGGGACAGCAGCATCACCGATCCCGGCTCGGCCGCCTATGGCATCGGCGTCCAGGGCTCGACGCTCTATTACCGCA
>DATFRE010000213.1:0-2502 GCA_035263545.1 Dongiaceae bacterium | reverse complement strand
GGCGAGATAGCGCCTCTCGAGGTGGGATCTGAAGATGGCGGGATCGAGCGCCTTGCCGGTGGCGCGCCGCAACAACTCGGTCGAGCTCCAGCGCGAGGCTTGGCTGTGGATATGCTCGGCGAGCCAGGCCAGCAGCGGCTTGAAATCGCCACGACCGATCGCCGCCGGGATCTCCGGCTGAGCGCGCGTGGCCGCGTCATAGAGCTGGGCTGCGGTCATGGCGCCGAGGGTATAGGTGGGGAAATAGCCCCAGGCACCGACGAACCAGTGGATGTCCTGAAGACAGCCGCGCCGGTCGTCGGGCACATCGAGGCCGAGGAGATCCTTCATGCCCTGATTCCAGGCCGCGGGCAGATCGGCAAGATCGAGCGCGCCCGCGACCAGCGCCTTCTCCAGCCGGTAGCGCAGGATCACATGGCTGGGATAGCAGACCTCGTCCGCCTCGACCCGGATGAAGTCGGGCTCGACCCGGGCATAGAGGCGCTGGAGATTCTCCGGCGAGAACTCGCCGGCCGCAGCCGTGGTGCGCCCGCCGAAGGCCTCCTCCAGCAGTGGAGCCAGGAATCCCAGGAATTCCGGCCCCCGGCAGACCTGCATCTCCACGAGCAGCGACTGGCTTTCATGGATCGCCATGCCGCGGGCGAGGCCCACGGGCTGATAGCGCCAGGCGGCCGGCCGGCCGCGCTCGTAGAGGGCGTGGCCCGTCTCATGCAGCACGCCCATCAGCCCCTGGACGAACTCGCCCTCGCTGTAGCGGGTGGTGATTCGCACATCCTCCGGCACGCCGCCGCAGAAGGGATGATGGGAGGTGTCGAGACGGCCATGGTCGAAGACGAAGCCGACGATCTGCATCAGCTTGCGGGCGAGCGCCTGCTGCTGGGGCAGGGGGAACGGCCCCTGGGGCTGGATCGGAGCGGGGCGCTTCGCCTGGCGCGCAAGCGCTTCGGCGCGAAGGCCGGGCAGGAAGCCCGCCAGACCGTCGAAGACCCGGTCGATCTCGGCGATGGTGAGGCCGGGCTCGTACTCGTCGATGAGGGCTTCATAGGGCAGCGTTCCCAGCTTCGCCGATTTGGCTGCCGCAACCTCGCGCACGAGGCCGAGCAACTCCGCCAGCGCCGGCTTCACCATGGGGAAATCGGATTCGGCGCGGGCCTTGCGCCAGAGCGCCTCGGCCCGGCCGACGGCACGCGCGAGCGCCTCGACCAGCCGCGGCTCGACGGCGGTCGCGTGGACCTGGAGCCGGCGCATCTCGGCGAGATTGGCCTGCTGCCAGGGATCGAGCTCGCCGGTCGCCGCTTCGGCGCCGGCGAGGAGGTCGCCCATGGCCGGGTCGGCCAGGATGCCGTGGCAGACCACGTCGAGCGCCGCCATCTGCTCCGCCCGCGCCTCCGATCCGCCATCGGGCATCATGGTCGCCTGGTCCCACTGCAGCACCGCATGGCCGTCCTTCAGCGCCGTCCAGCGGTGAAAGCGGCTCTCCAGCTCGGCATAGGCGCGAGGTCGGTTGTCGAGATGCGGGTTGTCGAGATGTCGGTTGTCCAGATTCATGGCTGCTCCGGCTTGGATTCCGCTGGCGGGCTTTGCGGGGGACGGCGGTGATAAAGGAAATATATCACGAGCAGGGCGCCGGCCAGGCTGAACCAGGTGATCGCGTATTGCAGATGGTCGTTGGGCAGATCGATGCGGGTCTGGCCGCCGATGGGAAAGCCGCCGGGATTCTTGGCCGGCCCCGCCTCCAGGAAGAAGCGGGTCTCGGCCGCCGGCAGGTTCATGAGCTTCGCCATGGCCGGCAGATCGGTCCAGAAGAAGAAATCGAGATCGGGACGGTTGTCGGGGACCATCCAGGCCTGAATCCCCTTGAGGCGGATGACGGCATCGAGGGCCTGGGGCCCCACGACCTCGCCGGCGGCGCGCGTCGCCGGCGCCTTGCGGCTCAAGGGAATCCAGCCGCGATCGACGAAGAGGACACGCCCATCGCCAAGCCGGAACGGCGTCACCAGATGATAGCCGGCATTGCCGTTGAGGGAGCGGGCGCCGAGGAAGATCTCCTTGTCGTGCAGGAATTCGCCCTGGACCAGGACCCGGTGATATTCGAGATCGGCCACCGGGTCGCCCGCACCCGGCAGCGCGATGGGCGCGCCGGCAGTCCGCGTCACGCGCTCGTTGATCAGGGCCTCCTTCCACTGCAAGCGCTGGAGCTGCCACACTCCCAGCCCCAGCATCAGAAGGACGGCGGGGATGGTGAAGACCGTGGGCCAGAAGGTCGGGCGGATCGAAAGGTTCATGGGATCGCCGAGCTGAACAGAAATAAGGTGCACCACGGAGGCACGGAGGGACACGGAGAAGAGAAACATCTGACACGCGCCTGATGGAAGCAGCGTCGTGGCACCGGGTCACTCCGTGCCTGGCTTCTCCGTGCCCTCCGTGGCTCTGTGTTTTCTTAGCTTCACCCGCGGCTCAGTTGCCGCGGGCCTCGCCGGAGCGGTGCTTGTACTGGAGCGC
>DATFRE010000212.1:0-15784 GCA_035263545.1 Dongiaceae bacterium | reverse complement strand
AGGAGTACGACAAGGATTTCTACCCCGGCCAGATCATGACCGAGGAATCCTCCTTCATCCCGATCCTTCGCAATCAGACCAAGATCACCTGGCGCCACGAGCGCAACATCCTGCCGCGCCACGGGCTGAAGCCGGGGATGGTCGTGGCCGATGTGTGCTGCGGCAGCGGCGATTTCCCCGTCCTGCTCTACAAGGAGTTCAAGCCCGCGCGGCTGGTCGGCGTGGACCTCTCGCGGCCGAGCCTCACCTATGCCCGAAAGGTGGCCGAGGAATTCGGCATCCGCGACATCGAGTTCATCTTCGGCGATGCCGCCGACATGCTGCTGGACGACAATCAGTTCGATTTCGTCACCTGCCGGCATTCGTTGCTGGTCTTCAACAAGCCGGAGCTGATCGTCCGCGAGCTGTTCCGCATCTGCAAACCCGGCGGGCGGGTTTACATCACCAACGAGAAGAACTCCCATTGCCTGGGCGAGCCGAGGGGCGAGAGCATCCAGTGGTCCTACAACCAGGTGCCGGCCCTCTACACCCATTTCCAGATGGATATCGAGCTGGGGCCGAAGCAGCGGGGCCTGATGGTCGATGAAGGTTTCGAGGATGTCCGCATGGAGTCCTTCATGGTGACGAATCTCGACGGCGACCCGCAGGAGTTCGCCGACGTGATCCGGAGCTGGGAGAAGCTGTTCTGCGACAAGCTGGCCCGCCAGCGCGGCGACAGCGAGGAATACATCGAGAAGTTCCGTCGCGGTCTTCAGGACCATGCCGCCGCGGCCCTCAATCCCCGGGGCTATGCGGGCTGGCCGATCTGGGTCGCCTCGGGACGGAAGCCCCTGTGAACGTCCAGACGATAGAGCCGCTGGTCGACGAGACCCGGCGCCTGCCCCGGCCGCTGCGCGGGTTCATGCCGCGCAGCTTCCGCACCAAGTTCATGCTGGTGGTGGGCCTTGCCGTCCTGTTCACCCTCGCCGTCAGCGTGCTGATCGCGCTTTGGACCATCGACCGCCTGGCCCGCGATTCCACCCGCGAGGTCGAGCAGGGTCTGACCAACGCCAACCAGGAATATCTGCGCAACTACATCGACACCACGGCGCTCCGGACCGAGGCGCTGCTGGAGGGGGTCTTCGCCCAGATCTCCTCCCTCGCCGACACCATGCAGACGCTGATCGACCGCCCCCAGACCATGACGGCGATCGGCCAGACCGTGGCGAACGACCCCTATTTCGGCAACGGGCTGCAATACGACAGCACTGGCAACTGGGCCCAGAACAAGAAGGGGGCGGCCTCGGTCATCAGCGTCTGGGGCTATCTTCTGGGGCCCGACCACAAGCCGCTGCCCGAGGTCCAGCAGCTCATCGACAATACCTCGATCTTCGATCTCTTCAGCGTCAGCCTGATGGCGACCGGCGCCAGCAAGCTGCAGATGTACTATGTCGGGCCGAAAAGCGCGCCGATCCTGCGCACCACGCCCTATTCCGACCAGGCCCAGGCCTTCGACAAGCTCTATCCGGGCCATAACAAGGCGAATTTCTGGGACTTCTTCTTCCCCGGCGTCATCGAGGGCTGGCAGGCCTGGCTGAAGACCCCGGCCTCCCGACCGGTGCAGAGCGACATCACCGCGACCGAGCCCTATGTCGATGCCACCACCGGCAATCTGATCGCGAGCTTCTTCCATCCGCTCTGGACCCAGGATCGCAGCAATGTCGCGGGCATGGTCGCCGCCGACATCACGCTGGAGCAGCTCGCCGATCTGGTGAAGAGCGTCAAGGTCGCCAATACCGGCTTCGGCTTCCTCACCATGTCCAACGGCAATGTGCTCGCCGTCAACACGGCGGGCGAGAAGGCGCTGGGCCTCAGCATCAACAAGGATGCCAGCAGCCAGGGTGTCACGGGCCTCAGCCGGAACCTGTCGAAGAGCAGCCAGGCGGCCGTCGCCTCCATGAAGCTGCCCTCTGACGGCAGCACCGAGATCGAGCGTCTGGTCCTGAAGGAGAACGGCGCGGACCGGCCCTATATCATCGCACTCCACCGCCTGGCGCCGATCAACCTTTGGAACTCCCAGGGCAAGATTGTCTCCGAGAGCATGACGCTCGGCTTCGCCGTGCCGGAAGACGAGGTCTATGTCGCCCTGCACCAGGCGCAGACCGAAATCAGCAACGCCGCCAAGCGCATCCTGCAATGGGAGACGGTCAGCTCGATCATCAGCCTGGTTCTTGTTCTGCTGGTCGTCTTCGCCATCTCGCGCAAGATCACTTCGGGCCTGATCGCGCTCGCCGGCGCCGCAAGGCGGCTGAAGGACAAGGACTACGGCACCCGGGTCAACATCTCCTCCGGCGATGAGGTCGGCGAGGTCTGCGTCGCCTTCAACAGCATGGCCGACGAGATCCGGAACTATACCGAGAACCTGGAGCGCCTCGTCACCGACCGGACCCGCGAATTGGCCCAGGCCATGCGGGAGATCGAAGGGCTCAATGAGCGCCTCAAGGGCGAGAATCTCCGCCTGGGCGCGGAGCTCGATGTCGCCCGCCAGGTGCAGATGATGGTTCTGCCGCGCGATGACGAGCTCCGGGCCGTACGCCAGCTCGACATCGTCGCCCATATGAACCCGGCCGACGAGGTCGGTGGTGACTATTACGACATCCTCTCCCAGGACGGGCGGGCCAAGTTCGGCATCGGAGACGTGACTGGACATGGCCTGGAAAGCGGCGTGCTGATGCTGATGGTGCAGTCCGTCGCCCGCGCCCTCTACGAATCCGGCGAGGTCAACTCCAGGCGCTTCCTCGAGATCCTCAACCGCACGATCTTCAAGAACGTCGCCCGCATGAAATCGGGCAAGCATCTGACGCTGGCCTTCGTCGACTACGACCGCAACCGTATCACCATCACCGGCCAGCACGAGGAGGTCATCGTCATCCGCCGCGACGGGCAGATCGAGCGCTTCGACACCGTCGATCTCGGCTTCCCGGTCGGCCTCGAGGACGATATCGCGCCCTTCGTGGCGAGCCGCGAGCTCGCCTTCGAGCAGGGCGACGTGCTCGTCCTCCATACCGACGGCATCACCGAGGCGGCGAGCGAGGAGGGCGAGCTGTTCGGCCTCGAGCGGCTCTGCGACAGCGCGCTGCGCCACAGCGCCGGCACGGCGCTGGAGATCAAGAACGGCATCATCCGCGACCTGCTGGATCATGTCGGTACCCGGAAATTCGACGATGACATCACCCTCGTCATCATCAAGCATCTGTAGGCGCCATGACCGCACATTTCGGGCACACCGACCTCGATGTGGGCACAGAGGTGCCGCGGTTGCGGATCCTGTTCTCCGAAGGCCCTCTCGAGCTGCGTTGGATCCATTGCAGCATGACGGCGGATTTCATCGCCGAGCTCTTCGCCGGGCTTGCCGGCCGGGCCGGGCTCGACAAGGACAACACCCGTCACACCATCGGCTATCTGGCAAATGAGCTGTTGGAGAATGCCGTCAAGTTCCGCGCCCCCGGTGATGTGACCGTCGAGGCGGCGCTGGACGGAGCGGAGTTCACCTTTGCCATCTCGAATTTCGCCACGCCCGATACGGCGAGCGGACTCGAGGGGCTGATCCTGGAGATCACCAGCCGCGATCCCAGCGAGCTCCTGATCGAGCGCATGGAGCGCAATGCGGAGGATCCGGAATCGACCGGTTCGGGACTGGGCCTTCTGACGCTTGCCAATGACTACGGCGTGCGGCTGGGCTGGACCCTCGAGCCGCCCTCCGCCGGCGGTCCGGTGCATATCCGCACGATCGCCACTATCACGCTTTCCTGAACGAGACTGGACCCAGCAGATGGAAATCAAGACCGCCGAGTATCGGGTGTGGAGCGAGGGCACCACGATCTTCTACGAGGGCACCATGCGGCTCTCGGGAAACGAGGCCTATGCGCCCATCCAGGAGATGATGGACAAGATGCTGGAGGCGAAGCCGCCCCAGATCACCCTTGACCTGCGCAATCTCGAATTCCTCAACAGCTCGGGCATCAATCTGCTGGCGAAGTTCACCATTAACGTCCGCAAGAACCCCGGCACGGGCCTCGAGGTTCACGGCTCGACCAAGATTCCCTGGCAGGGAAAGTCGCTGCAGAACCTGAAGAAGCTGCACGCCGCGGTGAACCTGATCATCGACTGAGCCGCCCCTTATCCGTCATCCCAGTATGATCCCCGGACTTGATCTGGGGATCATGCGGGAATGACGACGGGGTCCGGATCTTCCCCCTGTATCTACGCCATCTCCGCCACCGCTCCGCCCTGGGCGATTGCCGTCGCCCGCACCCACCAGTGGGGTGCCCCTACCTGGAGGGTTGCCGCCGCGCGCGCTGCCGCACGCGGGGATTCGAACAGCCCGAAGCAGGTGGCCCCGCTTCCTGACATGCGGGCCAGGAGGCAGCCGGGCGAGTCCGCCAGTGCCTCCAGGATCTCGGCGATCTCCGGCAGCAGCGAGAGCGCGGCATCGGTCAGGTCGTTGTGGCGCTCGGCAAGAAGTGCTGCCAGCGCCGCGGCATCGGCCGGCGCGCCCTGCCAGCGTCCGGGCGCCGAGTGCAACCGGCTGTAACGGCGGAAGACATCCACCGTGGGCAACGGCCGGCGCGGATTGACCAGCAGGAGATAGGCCCGCGGCAGGGCCGGCGCCGGCGCCAGCTCCTCGCCGATGCCGCCGACATAGCACGGGCCGGCAGCGAGGCAGACCGGAAGATCCGCCCCCAGCGCCAGGGAAGCCTTGGGCGTCGGCGCCGGCAGATCCCAGAGCCGGGCAAGCCCGATGAGGGCGGCGGCGGCATCGGCGGAGCCGCCGCCGATGCCGGCGGCGACCGGCAGGTTCTTCACCAGATGAAGCAGCGCTCCCCGCCCCCCGGCACCGTCTCCATCGACCAGCCGGGCCGCCCTCAGCGCGAGGTTGTCGGTGTTCGCGAGCGCCGGCGCGAAGGGCCCATCGACCTCGAGACGAAGCCCCTCGCCAAGCGTCAGATGCAGCTCGTCGCCGAGTTCGGTGAAGCAGACCAGGCTGTCGAGCAGGTGATAGCCGTCGGACCTGCGGCCGACCACATGAAGATAGAGATTGATCTTGGCCCGGGCCCGAAGGCCGAGCGCTGCGCTCGCGGCCGGTCTCGCCGCCTTGCTCAGCCGCCGCTCCCGTCCGGCCCGAGCCCGTGCTGCAGCTTCGCCTCGATAGGCGCCACCCGATCCGCATCCGGCTTGAAGGCAAGCGCCCGCTGCCACTGGAAGCGAGCCTCGTTCTTCCGCCCGAGCTTCCAGTAGATGTCGCCCAGATGATCGTTGAGCACCGAATCTCCCGGCTCCAACGACACGGCCTTCTCCTGATAGACGACCGCCTTGTCGTATTGGCCGAGGCGATAATAGGCCCAGGCGAGGCTGTCGATGATGAAGCCGTCATCCGGCTTCTGCTGCACGGCCTTCTGCAGCATCTTGATCGCCTCTTTCAGATGCTCGCCATGGTCGACCCAGGTGTAGCCGAGATAGTTCAGCACGTAGGGGTGGTCGGGCTGGAGCTTGAGAGCCTCCTTGAAGTCCTTCTCCGCCAGCGGCCACTGCCCGCTGCGCTCCAGCGCGATGCCGCGGAAGTAGTAGATGGCCCAATCCTCCGGCCGCGGGGGACCCAGCCGCTCGATGGCCGTGTCATAGGCCTTCACCGCACCGGCGAACTGCTTCATGGAGCGCAGCACGTCGCCGAGCTCGATCGCCGCCTCGGTACGGTCGGGCCGGCTCGCCACCAGCTTCTTCAGAAAGGCGACCGCCTCCTCGTCGCGCCCGAGGCGGTGCAGCTCCTCGCCCACCTTGACCTGGGCCTGCCAGCCATAGGGCGCATCCGGCGGCACCGCGCGATAGGCGGCCAGCGCTTCCTGGGTGCGGTTCTGGGCATCCAGGATATCGGCCAGGAGCGCCTGATAGATCGGGTCGTCGTTATGGGCCTCCAAAGCCAGGCGGACCAGCAACAGGGCCGCGTCGTTGGAGGCTTCGGTCTGCAGCAGGACAGCGAGCTGGAACAGCGCCTCGGCCATGCCGTCGAGTGAGCTCGCGACGAGCGGTTGCGGCTTGGCCCCGCTCTCGGCCGCCTTGCGCAGCGGCGGGATCAGGAGATTGTGGGGATGGCTCTCGTCGAAATTGTCGTAGAGGGCGAGCGCCTCCTTGGTCTTGCCCTGGCGCAAGTCGAAATTGCCGATGATCTCGATCATGCGGAACGCCTGATCGCTGGCGAGCTGCATGGCCTTGGCATAATGGTCGCCCGCTTCCTTGGCCTCGCCGGCCTTGTCGGCCAGAAGGCCGAGCTGGAGCTGATAGAGCGGCTCGAAGCCGTTGATGGTGCTGAGCGTCTGGAGAGCCTTCTGCGCCGCCGGCAGGCCGCCGAGTTCGAGCTGGGTCCAGGAGCGCACCATCGGCTTCAGGAAGCGCTCGAGGCCTTCGCCCTTGATGCCGTCGAGATAGGCGTCGGCCCCGGCATAGTCGCCGGCCTTGGCCCGGTCGATAGCGAGCCCGACCCGCGCGACCCCATCGAGCGCCTTGGCGGCTTCCAGCCGCTTGGCAAGGCCGAGAGCCTCGCTCATCCGCCCCCCGCTCACCATCAAATTGTAGTCGGTGCGCAGGAGCTGGATGTTGTCCGGGTCGGCGGCAAGGGCGAAGCCGAGCAGGTCGACGGCAGCGCCCAGATCACCCGCCTCCTGGGCGAAGCGGCTCGCGAGGTAGTGGCCCAGCGGCGAGGGCAGCATCTCGGGCAGCGGTTCCGCGGTCGGCGGGGTGTCCGCGCCGGCGGCAAGGGCGGTCAGCATGGCGCCCCCGAGGGCCGCCGGGCCGAGGAGGTGCCGGAGAAAGAATCGATAAGTGGTTGGCAAGGGGATCAGCTCCGCTTTGGCTGTCAGGGAAAAGAAGAAGATAGTGCAAGCGACCGTCCGGCGCTACCCGCCCGCGGGTCGGTGCCAAATGTTTGATGGCGGCTGCTTTTTTGGGGCCCGGGCGGTGGGCAGGGCAAGGCATCGGGACCGGGACGCCGGGTTCCTTCGTTTCACGAGGATGGTTGCGAAGCGCCCCCGGACGTCCAGCCTTTCGCCAGATCCAGGGGGAAGGGAAACACGATCGTGGAGCTGCGCTCGCTCGCAATGTCGAACAGGGTGGCGAGATAGCGCAGCTGCATCGCCTGGGGCGCGGGCGCGAGGATGCGCGCGGCCTCTAGCAGCTTTTCCGCCGCCTGCTGCTCGCCTTGGGCATTGATGATCTTCGCGCGCCGCGCGCGCTCCGCCTCCGCTTGGCGAGCGATGGCGCGGATCATGCTCTCGTCGAGGTCGATGCGCTTGATCTCGACAGTCGATACCTTGATGCCCCAGCCTTCGGTCTGCTTGTCGAGCACCCCCTGAATATCTTCATTGAGCTTGTCGCGCTCGGCCAGCATGTCGTCCAGGTCGTGCTTGCCGAGGACCCAGCGCAGCGTGGTCTGCGCGAGCTGGCTGGTCGCCGTCAGATAGTTGAAGACCTGGATCACGGCCCGCTCCGGATCAACCACGCGGAAGTAGATGACGGCGTTCACCTTCACCGAGACATTGTCGCGCGAGATCACATCCTGCGGCGGCACCTCGTCGACGACCACACGCAGATCGACGCGGACCATCTGCTGAACCAGAGGCACCAGCAGGAAGAGTCCGGGGCCCTTGGTGCCGGTGTAGCGGCCGAGGGTGAATACGACCCCGCGTTCGTACTCCCGCAGGATCCTGACCGAGCTGTAGAGGATCGCGAGGAGGAAGAGGACGATGAGGAGGGAAGTTGCGGCGGGCAGCATGATGACGTCTCCTTCTTGTCGTGACAGGAAATCTCACGCCGGCTCGACGATGAGGGTGAGACCCTCCCGCGCGACGACCCTGACCCGCGCACCGGGGGCCAAGGGACCCGCGCCGCGGGCCTGCCAGATCTCTCCGCGAAGCCGGACCCTGCCCTCCCCACGCTCCCAGGACACGGTCTCGCCGAGGGCGCCGAGCAGCGCCTCCTTGCCGGTCACGACCGGCCGCTGGCGAGAGCGCACCAGCAGGGAGAGGCCCAGCATGAAGAAGCTCGCGCTCACCAGCGCCGCCGCCCCGGCGAGCCAGAGCGACAGATGGAATCCCGGCGCCCCCGAAGGGAACATCATGATCGCGCCGATGGTGAAGGCGGCGACGCCGCCGACCCCGAGCGCGCCGAAGGCGCCGATATGGACCTCGGCAATGATGAGCGCCACCCCGAGCAGGAGCAGACCCGCGCCGGCATAGTCGATGGGCAGCAGGCTGAGGGCAAAAAGTCCGACGAGGAGGCAGATGGCCCCGATCAGCCCGGGCGCGACCATACCCGGATTGAGGAACTCGAAGATCAGCCCGTAGATACCGATCAGCAGCAGGATGAAGGCGACGTTGGGATCCGTCAGGGCGCCGAGAAGCTGCGTGCGCCAATCGGGCGGCCGGACCACGACCTCCAGTCCCGCCGTCGCCAGGTGCGCCGGCTTTCCGGCCAGGAGCACGGTCCGGCCGTCGATCTGGCGCAGAAGATCGGGGATGTCGGCGGCGATGAGGTCGGCGACATGGAGCTTCACCGCCTGGGAGGCCGGAACACTGGCCGCCGAACGCACGGCCGTCTCCGCCCAGTCCGCGTTGTGCCCATTGGCCTCGGCGAGGCTGCGGATGAAGGCCGCTGCATCGTTCACGGCCTTGCGCGATTCCGCATCGCCGGCGCTGCTGCTCGAGGGCTGCTCCGAGCCCCCGCCCGGCAGCGGAGATGACCCGCCCAGCTGTACGGGTGTCGCAGCACCGATATTGGTGCCGGGCGCCATCGCCACGATGGGGCTCGCATAGGCGATATAGGTGCCGGCGCTCGCGGCCCGGGCACCGCTCGGCGCCACATAAGTCACAACGGGAATCGGCGAGGCGAGGATGGCGCGGATGATCTCGCGCATCGAGGAATCGAGCCCGCCGGGCGTGTTCATGCGCAGGATGACGAGCCGCGTGTCCGTCGGGTTGAGCTCGGCGAGTTGGCGCGTGACATAGTCCGCCATCGCCGGTCCGATGACCCCCTGAATGTCGAGAACTGCCGCACGGTCGGCCGCCTGGGCCTGCCCGAACACCGCCAGCATGGCGCCGGCCACGGCCGCCAGCAATCGCCAGCCCGGCCGCTTCGCGCGGCCGCCGGGGCTCTGTGGGAGTCTCTTCGCAGGAGCGGACTGCATGGAGATGTCTCCATCGGGCCCACCCGCCCGACCATAAGAATCTAGGCTGGCGCAGGCTCCGCACCAGATGGCGACGGAGATTCCATCCGCCCGCCCATGCTGGAGCATGGTGCGGGAAACTGGGTTAATCCAGCCTCATTTCCAAGCCGCAGCCATAGGCCTTGTCACCTGAAACCGAAGCGTTTGCGGTCCCCGAATCGCTTCCAGATCGAGCGTGGCGTCGAATCCGGGCCGCTTCCTGTAGGAGAGCCCGAAGGCACGATTCCCCCGGTTAGCCCGCAGACCCCTCTGTCCAATCGCCACCCCCAAAAGTGAAGCTTACATGTTCGGATAGTTCGGCCCGCCCGCCCCTTCCGGCACCACCCAGTTGATGTTCTGGGTCATATCCTTGATGTCGCAAGTCTTGCAGTGGACGCAGTTCTGCGCGTTGATCTGGAGCCGCGGGTTGAGCCCGTCGGCATCCCGGACGATCTCGTAGACGCCCGCCGGACAATAGCGCTGCTCCGGCGCCTCGTAGAGCGCCAGGTTGACGTCGATGGGGACCTTCGGGTCCTTCAGCGTCAAATGCGCGGGCTGGTTCTCCTCGTGATTGGTCGAGGAAAGGAAGACGGAGGAGAGCCGGTCGAAGGAAACCACGCCATCCGGCTTCGGGTAGTCGATGGGCTGGGCCTCGTTCACCTTCATCATATGGCTGTGGTCGGGCGTGTGATGGAGCGTCCAGGGCGCGCGGCCGCGGAAGATATAGGTGTCGATCGCCGAGCCCAGCAGCCCGCCCCACATGCCGAGGTGGAAGGAGGGACGGATATTGCGCACCTTCTTCAGCTCGGCCCAGACCCAGCTCTTCTTCAGGCGCTCGGTATAGCCGGTGAGCTCGCCCGGCACCTCCTGGGCCAGGGCCTCGAAGGCGGCCTCCGCGGCCAGCATCCCTGTCTTCATCGCCGTATGGCTGCCCTTGATCTTGGGCACGTTGACGAAGCCCGCCGCGCAGCCGATGAGGGCGCCGCCCGGGAAGGTCAGCTTGGGAATCGCCTGGAAGCCTCCCTCGTTGATGGCGCGCGCCCCATAGGCGACGCGCCGGCCAGCCTCGAAGAACGGCCGGATGGCCGGGTGGGTCTTGAAGCGCTGAAACTCCTCGAAGGGATTGAGCCAGGGATTGGCATAGTCGAGGCCCACCACGAAGCCGACAGCCACCTGGTGGTTCTCGATATGATAGAGGAAGGAGCCGCCGTAGACGTCGCCGGTCAGGGGCCAGCCCACCGTATGGATGATCTTGCCCGGCACATGCTTGGCCGGATCGATCTCCCATAGCTCCTTGATGCCGATGCCATAGGTCGGGGGATCCACGCCCTCGCGCAGGTTGAAGCGCTGAAAGAGAGTCTTGGTGAGCGAGCCGCGGCAGCCCTCGGCGAAGAGCGTGAGCCGCCCATGGAGCTCGACCCCGGGCGTGAAATTGCCCGTCGGCTGCCCGTCCTTGCCGACACCCATATTGCCCGTCGCCACCCCCTTGACCCGCCCGCTCTCGTCATAGAGCACCTCGGCGGCGGCGAAGCCCGGATAGATCTCGACCCCCAACGCCTCGGCCTGCTGGGCGAGCCAGCGGCAGAGGTTTCCCAGGCTGATGACGTAGTTGCCGTGATTGTGCATCTGGGGCGGGGTGGGCAGGCGCAGAGCGCGCTTCTTCGTGAGCAGCAGGAAGTTGTCATCCACCGCCGGGGTGTTCAGCGGCGCGCCCTTCTCCTTCCAATCGGGGATCAGCTCGTTGAGGGCGATGGGCTCGAAGACGGCGCCGGAGAGGATATGGGCGCCGATCTCGGCACCTTTCTCGATGACGCAGACCGAAGTCTCCCGGCCGCCGGCCGCCGCGAGCTGCTTCAGGCGGATGGCCGCCGACAGGCCCGCGGGACCGCCGCCGACGATCACCACGTCATAGCTCATCGATTCCCGTTCCATCGCGCCCTTCTCCTTGACCCCGCAGCCCGCGACCCGTGGCATGATCTATCGCAGCGTCCTTGGCTTTCACAAGCCCGTTCAGCCGCGACCGCCGATGTCGCGGCGGCGGCGTGGAGAGTCTACAGTGGATGGCGATGGCTGCCCCCGATTTCGATCCCCGCCGCCTCGCGGCACTTCTGGCTTGGCAGGCGGCTGCCGGGGCCGATGAGGCGATCCTCGAGCATGCCGTCGACCGCTATCGGACGGAATCCCCGGCCGAGCCGCGGCCCCGCCTGTCGGAAGCGCCCCTCCCGATGGCGCGCTTTAGCGCACCAAAGCCGAGCCTGCCGCCAGCGGCTGGCCCCCGCCCCGCCGCCGCAAGGCCGGCGGCGCCAAGCCCCGTCATCGCCGGCGCGCGGGAGCTCGCCGCCGCGGCCCGCAGCCTGGAGGAGCTTGCCGAGGCGCTGGCCGCCTTCGATGGTTGCGCTCTCAAGAAGACCGCAACCAATCTCGTCTTCGCCGACGGCAATCCCGCCGCCCGGATCATGTTCGTGGGCGAGGCGCCGGGCGCCGATGAGGACAGGGCGGGCAAACCCTTCGTCGGGGTCAGCGGCCAGCTCCTCGACCGGATGCTCGCCTGGATAGGCCTGGACCGGACCCGCTTCTACATCACCAACATCATCTTCTGGCGGCCCCCGGGCAACCGCACCCCGACCTCCGACGAGGTCGCCGCCTGCATGCCCTTCGTCCTGCGCCATATCGAGCTCGTGGCGCCGGCCATCCTGGTTCCTGTCGGCGGCCCCTCCACCGAGGCCCTGCTCCAGCGCCGTGACGGGATCAGCAAGCTTCACGGGCGCTGGTTCGAGTTTCAGACGCCGGGTCTGGAGCGCCCGATTCCCGCTTTTCCGATCTTCCACCCGGCCTTCCTGCTGCGCTCCCCGGGGCAGAAGCGGGCAGCTTGGAAAGACCTGTTAACAATGCGTCAAAAAATGGGTTCCCTGGGAATTTCCAGCCCATAGTATGTCAATCAAAATATGCGTCTATATGTAGTGTCGACTGTCATCGATTGAGGGTTGCCTCATCGCCGCTTTCCCGTTAGAGAGGCCGGGCGATGAAGGGAAAAGTTGAAAACGACCCCCGGCCGGGCCGGGGGTGGAGAGGGGTATTGGCTCCACTTCTGGCCGCGGCGGGCATCGCTCTCGCCCCCGGGGTGGTGCGCGCCCAGCAGACCTCGGTACCCTCTCTCCGCCCCGACGGAGGACGCGGTGCGGAGACGGCCTCGCTCTCCCCGCTTCCCGATCAAGGGGCGAGCACGGTCACCCTGCCCCAACCTCTCGGCCTCGCCGATGCCGACCGCTATCGCCAGATCTTCGACCTCCAGGATGCCGGCAAGTTCCACGATGCCGAGGTCCTCCTCGGCTGGGTGAGCGACCACCGTCTCGTCGGCCACGTTCTGGCCCAGCGCTATCTCGCCGCCGGGTACCGGGCGAGCTATGCCGAGCTGGCGGTCTGGCTCCAGCAATATGCCGACCATCCGGAGGCGCCGCGGCTCTACGCCCTCGCGTTGAAGCGCCGCCCGGCCGGGGCATCGGTTCCCCGCCGGCCCGAGGTCGATCTCTTCCAGTCCGGCACCACCGACGACAGCTCGATTGCCGGCAACCCCTATTGGCGCGTCGGGCTTGCCCGTTGGCGCGCCCATGACCTCGCCGGGGCCGCCACGGCTTTCGAGAGCCTGGCCAAGTCCGAGCAGGACAGCCCCTGGGACAAGGCCACCGCCGCCTACTGGGCGGCCCGCGCGCATCTCAAGAATCGCGAGCCCGACCAGGTCAGCACCTGGCTGCGCGTGGCCGCCCAATATCAGCGCACTTTCTATGGCCAGCTCGCCCGCCGGGCGCTTGGCCTCGACCCCAGCTTCGACTGGTCGGCGAAGCCGCTGACCGCGGCCGGAGTCCAGGCGGTCGCCGCCAACAGCACCGGCCAGCGCGCGCTGGCGCTGCTGCAAGTGGGCGAGATGGGCCTGGCCGAGGACGAGATGCGCGGCCTGCTGCGGGACGCCAATCCCGATCTGGCCGCGGGCCTGCTCGGCATCGCGCAGTCCTATCAGCTGCCCTCCATCGCCCTTGGCCTCGGCGTCATGGCCGAGCAGCGCACCAGCGTTCGCGCCGATGCCGATCTCTACCCCCTGTTCCATTGGAAGCCGAAGGGCGGCTTCATCATCGACCGCGCCCTCGTCTTCGCGCTGGCCCGCCAGGAATCCGGTTTCGATACCACGGCGCGCAGCGGCGCCGGCGCCACAGGGCTGATGCAGATCATGCCCGACACCGCCCGCGCTCTGGGCGGGCGCGCCACGGATCTCCACGACCCTGCCACCAATCTCGCTTTGGGGCAGGAATATCTCCGCCGCCTGCTGGCCGATCCCTCCATCAACAGGGATCTCATCCTGATGAGCGTCGCCTACAACGCCGGGCCCGGCATCTTGCTGAAATGGCGCGCCAGCTATTCGAGCAGCGATCCGCTGCTCTTCCTGGAGAGCCTGCCGAACCGAGAGACCCGCAACTTCGTCGAGCGGGTGATGGCCAATTACTGGATCTACCAGGATCGCCTGGGCCAGGACACGCCCAGCCTCGACAAGGTTGCCGCGGGGGGCTGGCCGGTCTATCAAGCCCAGGATGGCTTTGCTGCCGTCGATAATGCCGACGCCAGCCCCGGCACGGGTGGCGGCCTCTTCAACAACGGGATGCTCGGTGGCGGGTCGAATTGACGAAAGCCGGCGCTTTCAACCGGTCCATATCGCGGTCCTGACGGTATCCGATACCCGCGGCGAGGCCGACGACACCTCGGGCCGGACTCTGGCCGAACTCATCGCCCGCGACGGCCATGTGCTGGTCGACCGTGCCATCGTCAAGGACGAGCGCGCCGCCATCACCGAGAAGCTCCGGGGCTGGATCGCCGATCCCAGGGTCGAGGTGGTGATCTCCACCGGCGGTACCGGCGTCACCGGCCGAGACATCACCCCCGAGGCCTTCGAGGCCCTGTTCGAGAAGAAGATCGACGGCTTCGGCGAGCTCTTTCGGTGGCTCAGCTTCCAGAAGATCGGCACCTCCACCATGCAGAGCCGGGCCACGGGCGGTGTCGCCGGCGGCACCTATCTCTTCGCGCTGCCCGGCTCGCCCGGCGCCTGCCGCGACGGCTGGGAGGAGATCCTGCGCTTCCAGCTCGATATCCGCTTCCGTCCCTGCAACCTGGCCGAGCTCATGCCCCGCCTGCAGGAGCATCTGAAGAGCTAGGCCCGGGTAATCATAAAGGACCTAGTCCGTGCTCCCATGTCTGCTTCCGCGCTGAGAGCGGATCTCCTTCGCGCGGCTCGCCATCTCGCAGAAGTGCCATAAGCAGAACTGCTCGATCTCTTTGGATCCCCAAGTGGCGCGCACGAGCCTTCGTAGCCGAAAGTTTGAGTCCCTGTCCTTAGACAGCGCGTCATAAGATGGGCCTCGTACCACGGTAGGATAAGGCCTCTCGGAGACTCGGCAAATCGCCGTGTCTAGACGGGAAAAGAAACCCCGCCGGAGCGGGGCGAGTGGTCCAAAGATTATGGGTTTTGTAGTTCGCAGATTAGCTATTGACCCAGGAGTTACCTACGGCGCCGTGGTGGATTAAGCCCTAGCCCATAGGCGTATTGGTTCGCTGTTGACCGGCTCATGTCGCCTCCCTCATGGCTTGCGCCCGCGCAGCAGGCGCCACGGGATCGTCAGCACCGCGAGCACCAGCACGCCAGCCTCGACGAGCATGATCCGCGTCGCCTCGACCAGGGTGTTGTGCTTGCGTTTGTATTCCTCCCCGATGCTCATGCTGTTCCCTTTTGAAAGGCACCGACGGCGAGCATGCAGGCCCACCGATTTGCGCAATTGGCCGCCTCCTGGCGAGGGAATTGGGCGGTAGCGGGCCGCCCCTGTCTTAGCGCCCGCGGCCGATCATCAAAGGCGCGTTGCCCTCGGGCCGCGCTGCGGTGCACAAGCAGTCGTGCCGCCACGGCGCGGACGACGTTCTGCGTTTATTTGAGAGGAACGGTGATCCCGAAGCTGAGAGCCGGCGGTCCATAGTAGACGGGCGCGGGCGCCTGGTACACGACGGGCGGTGGGGGCGCGACATAGACAGGCCGCGGCACGTAGTAGATCACCGGCGGCGGGGGATAATAGACATAGCCCGGGGCGTAGTATCCCTCGCCCTGGTCGTCATCATCGCCGCCGTCCCAACCGTGATGGTGCTTCCAGCCATCTGCCATGGCCGGGCGCAGGGGCGCAGCGGCGCAGACCAGCGCCGCGACGCCTATTGCCGCCGGCAGGACAGTCCAGCGATTGGAAAATCCATACTTGGAAGACATCGCCGTCTCCTCGAATCCGGGTCCAAACCTAGGACAACGAGCAGACCAGTCGAATTATTCACAGTGTAGTAAGCTTCAACGGTGCGGCTATGGGGCGCGCGAAAGGAGGCAGAGAGCCTCCTCAATGCGGCCATTCGGTCCGAATTGCCCGCAGATACGCACGCAGCTACTCGCGAGCAAGATCCGGCTCTTGGCCGTAGGTCCGCCGCCACCTGGCCGGTTACAAGCTCCCGGAATCGCTTGCCGGCCAGGTCCATGCG
>DATFRE010000211.1:0-7336 GCA_035263545.1 Dongiaceae bacterium | reverse complement strand
TACAGCGTAAGGGGTCAGCAGCCCCGTTCCCGGCAGAAAGGACTGGCCCAGCGCGGCAAAATAGCCATTCATCGTCCGATACGACCGGAGAGCACCAATACCCGCCGGCGTCGTGGTCTCGGTGGCCCTGAACTAACATTCGAGCCGGACCACTCGTTCGGGGCAGGTCACCTATCGTAACCCGCTTCTTGGCACTCTCACGGCCGCGGCCATCGCGGTATTGCAGGATGTAGGTCTTAGTCCCGCTCCCTGCCTTCACTCTAAGCCCAAAGCCTTTAATCTCGGTGTCAAAGAGGAAGCTGTCGCAGGGTACCCCTGCCCTCATTCCCGGCTTGGCGGCATCCACAGTCCGCTTAGTGATCCTGACTGTCGTCATACCTCTCCCCCCTCACCCACGCGACACGACGGAGACTCAGGTACCCACTGGGTACCCACGCAGTATCCATCATCGGGCAACAGCCGGCAACCCGTTGTAGCGGAAGTGCCCGAGTGGCGGGCCTATCTCGCACTCACGGAAGGATGAGGAAACAAGGTGAACAGTATTGAACGGACTGAACCTCCGTAGACGATCGCTCCCTTCGCGCCTCACTTGCTCATGGGAACCGACACCAGGAGGTGATCGGATGCGTCATAGATCTCCATCGTGCCGGTGACATATCCATCAGCGATGACCGCCCGGCAGGTATAGGTGCCCGCGCCCGCCATTGCGTAGTAGTCGCAAGACTTTTGCGCGGGGAGCCCGCTGATGCATGTATTGCCGACCGGTGTGATCGACCCCCTGCTGCTGTTGAAGATCTGCCTGTAGGAAATCGTTGCAATGCCGTTGCCCGTGTTGAAGAGATGGCAAACCACCTTGGCGCCGTTGGTCAGCTGCCCGGCACCGCCATAGGACGGCCCGGCCGTGAGAACCTCCCCCGCCTCTGCACTTCCTCCCAGCGCAATCAGCGCCGCGATCGCAGCAACGCTCAGATGCCATTTCTTGATCATGTGCCCCCAGCCCGCATGCCCCAGCCCGGAGAAGCCGCCGCGGCTTCGTCGAGCTTCCGGTGACGGCTCGCCTATTGCGAGCAATGACACGCTAGCACGAAGACAGCGGTGCGCGAAGAGTGGCCGAGACCCCGCCCCAGGGACCCCCGGCGACCCTACCCGCCGCCAGAATGACGTGGAGCCGGGGCGTCTCGCCTCACCCGTGCAAGGCGTGAACCACCCGTCCTGAGCGCGCCGCCGCGGCCGCGAGATCGAGCTCCGCGAGCCTGGCGTCGATCGCCGCGATCAGATCGCGCGCGAATGGCCCGAGATGCAGATAGAACGCGGTCAGGATGACGATGTAGCGCAGCCCCGCCGGGTTCAGCTTGGCGCAGGTGACGAAGGTCTGCCAGAACTGCTCGCGCCCCTCGGGCAGCCGAGCGATGATCTTATGCGCTGTCTCGAGAGACGACACCTTGCTGCGTATGTCTCCCTGGGGAAGCTCGCGCGGCCGGCCGGACCGGTCGAGCATGGCGGCGAGCTTCTGCAGGCGGCCGGCGAAGGCCGACGGCTCATAGATGCGCTCGAGGATGCGCCGGTAATCACGGAGGACCTCGGTCAGCGGACGCAGCGTGTCGAAATTCGTTTCCGGCCTGCATTGATCGCCCAGGTTGCGCGTCGCCCGGTCATGGTCGGGATGCAGCCGCCCGGCGGCGGCGAGCCGGCGCGTGAGCTGGGTATTGGGCAGGGCATAGAGCAGCCCCACCATGCATACGGGGATCGCGGCATCTGCGATGAAGTCCGCCATGGCATCGGCGACCGGAACTTCCTCGCTGTCGAAGCCGACGATGAAGCCGGCGGTCACGAACATCCCGGCGCGATAGATCTTGTGGACGCTGTCGACCAGGCTGCGCTTCGTGTTCTGCTTCTTCCGGGTATGCACCAGGGTCGCCGGATCGGGGCTTTCGATGCCGACGAAAACCGTGAAGAAATTGGCCCGCCCCATCAGTTTCAGCAGCTCGTCGTCGTCGGCCAGATTGATCGAGGCCTCGGTCGAGAACTCGAACGGATAGTCGTGAGACCTCTGCCAGGCCGCGAGCTCCGGCAGGAAGGCCTTCAGCGCCTTCTTGTTGCCGATCAAATTGTCGTCGACGAAATCGACATGGCCGCGATAGCCGAGCTGGTAGAGAGCCTCGAGCTCGGCGAGCATCTGCGGCGTCGTCTTGGCGCGCGGGACGCGGCCGTAGAGTTCGATGATGTCGCAGAATTCGCAGGTGAACGGACAACCGCGCGAATACTGCACGCCGACATAGAGATAGTGGTCGAACTTGAGCAGATCGAAGCGCGGGATCGGCGACTTCGTCACGTCGATGGTGAATTTCGGCGCGGCGAAATGCCCGGAGCGCGCGCCGCCATCCCAGGCCGCGATGAAGTCTTCGATGGCGCCTTCTACCTCGCCGAGGACCTGGAAGTCCGCCGCGGCATAGACATGCGGGCTCGAGGTCGGGTCCGGCCCACCCACGGCAACCGGTTTGCCATGGGCCTGAGAGAGCTTGATCAACTCGAGCGTATCGACCTGCTGGGCCAGCATGCCGCCGGTCATGACGATGTCGGCCCAGGCGAGATCCGCCGCCGTCAGCTCCTCGGTATTGCGGTTGACGAGCCGGACCTCCCAGCTCGCCGGCAGCAGGGCGGCGAGCGTGATCAGGCCAAGCGGCGGCGTCGGATAGCGGGCGCCGACCAGTTCGCAGGCGACCGTGTAGTTCCAGAAGGTCGCCACGCCAAATCTTGGATAAATCAACAGGGCACGACAGGATCCGGAAGAAGATGGGGCGGGCAACCGCTGCTCCTTTCGAGCGTATCGTGCCTGGGCTCTCCAGCCTGGAGAGCGCATACATAGCACGATCCGGAAACAGGTCTCAGCAAATTGAGAAACGCGGGGATCCTAGCTCCGCTGGCACCGAGGCTGGCCTTCGGCGGGCGGAACCGCTCATCGGGGGAGCAGCCGGTATCCCCCACTATCTCCTCCGTCTTGGTCTCCCCGGGCTTGACCCGGGGAGAAGGCCGACCATCCACGAGTTTCCCCGCCACAAGGCTTGCCATATGCATTGAGTCGACCTGGCCTGACCGGGCTAGCCGTCAGCGCCTATCGAAACTCGTCGACCGGGTAGGCGTGGGTTTTGAGGACTCTGTCGTTGGCAGTACTTCAGCGGGCGTCGAAAATACGGTCGCCCTGCTCGTCGATGATCTGCTTGGCCTTCTGGATGCAGAAGAGGACGCCATCGGCGCGGACCGTGAAGGTGTCCGCGCGGATGAACTGATGTTCTTTCAGGCCGTCCGGAAACGCCTTGGTGATGGACCCCGCGATCAGCCAGCTGGCGCCCTGGCGGCGCAACGTGGGATGGATGAGGTAGCCCTTATATTCGGTCGCCGCCTCGGCTTTGACCGGCGCATCCGTTGCCGCGCCTCCGCCGAAGAATTTGCGAAACAGCCCCATGATTGGCACCTCCGTGGAAACAGCGGTGGATGGTCCGCCTAACTCCCAGGTCACTGCCCAGCGCGGTCAACTGCCCCCCTGCGAGCACGGCCTGCGAGCTACCCTACCCCACCCGCCGCCAGCTCGTCCCCTTCGGCCCATCCTCCAGCAGCACGCCTTCGGCGGCGAGCTCGTCACGAATGCGGTCGGCGGTGGCGAAGTCCTTGGCCTTGCGGGCGGCGAGGCGCTCGGCGATGCGGGCCTCGATCGCCGCCGCATCGGGCCCTTGCGTCTTGCCGCCCTTGAGCCAGGCTGCCGGGCGCTGCTGCAGCAGGCCCAGCAGCTTGCCGCCGGCGATGAGGCTCGCCTGCGCCGCCTCCCTCTCCGCCGTGCCCTCCGCCTTGTTGAGGCGCGTCGCCGCCTCATGGAGATGGGAGAGGGCCAGCGGGGTGTTGAGATCGTCCTCGAGCGCGGCCAGGAGCTCGGCCGGCGGTTCGCCCGACTCGGTGCTCGCTGACTCCCCGGCCTTGTCGAGCGCCAGATAGAAGCGGTCGAGCTGGGCCGTGGCCTCCGCCAGCCCCTCGCGGGTGAAGTCCACCGGCTGGCGGTAATGCGCCGCCAGCAGAGCAAGCCGGATCGCCTCGCCGCGCTCGCCCTCCTCCAGCAGCTCGTGCACGGTGAAGAAATTGCCGAGCGACTTCGACATCTTCTCGCCGTTCACCTGGACGAAGCCGTTATGCATCCAGACCCGCGCCAGCGGCGCGCCGTTATGGGCCGAGCGGCTCTGGGCGATCTCGTTCTCGTGATGGGGGAAGATGAGATCGATGCCCCCGCCATGGATGTCGAAGGTGATGCCGAGCTTGGCCTCGGCCATGGCGGAGCATTCGATATGCCAGCCCGGCCTGCCGCGGCCCCAGGGGCTCGCCCAGCCCGGTTGGTGGGGCTCGCTCGGCTTCCACAGCACGAAATCGGCGGGGTCCCTCTTATAGGGTGCCACCTCGACCCGGGCGCCGGCGATCATGTCGTCCTGGGAGCGCCGGGCGAGCTGGCCATATTCCGCCATGGACGGGACGTGGAACAGCACATGGCCCTCGGCGACATAGGCATGGCCGCGGACGATCAGTGTGTCGATCATCGCCACCATCTCGCCGATGAAGGCGGTGGCGCGGGGCTCGTGATCGGGCGGCAGCGCGTTCAGCGCCGACATATCGGCCTGGTAGATCTCAGTCGTCCGGTGCGTCAGATCGGCGATCTGCTCGCCGCGCTCGGCAGCGGCGGCGATGATCTTGTCCTCGACATCGGTGATGTTGCGCACATAGGTAACATGCGCCTCGCCATAGCTTCGCCGCAGCAGGCGGTAGAGCGTGTCGAAGACGACCACGGGCCGCGCATTGCCGATATGGGCATAGTCATAGACCGTGGGGCCGCAGACGTAGATCCGCACATGGGCGGGATCGATGGGCTGGAACGGCTCCTTGCGGCGGGTGAGCGTGTTGTAGAGCTGGATGGACATGGGCGGCACCGAGGCAGGAGAAAGGGAGCAGACGGGATAGGGCGGGGCCGGCAGCGGCCCGCTTTAATCCTTCCGACAACAGCTCCGAATCTCTTGCGCCATTCCCGATTCCTTCGGCCTCAGGCCTTCTTACCCCTCAGGCGGTCTCGCCCTGGAGCCGGGCAAGCGCCCGCGCGCGGCCGATAATCGGTAGCAGAAGCTTGAGCTCCGGTCCATCCCCCCGGCCGGTGAGCGCCAGGCGCAGCGGATGGAAGAGGGCCCGGCCGCTGCGCCCCGTGACCTGCTTGACCGCGGCGGTCCAGCGGCCCCAGGTCTCCTCGTCCCAGGGTTCCGGCGGCAGCAGCATAGCAGCGCCGGCGGCGAATTCCGGGCATTCGATCACGGGCGCCAGCGGCGCCGCGCAGATCCGCTGCCAGAGCTCGACATCGCCCAGGCGCTGGATATTGCCGCGGACGGCGAGCCACAGGCTTTCATCGGTCCCGGCTGGCAGGCGCTCGGCCACGGCGGCGAAGGAAAGCTGGTGCAGCAGCCGCGCGTTCAGATGGGCGAGCTCCGCCGGATCGAAGCGGGGCGCCCCGCCATGGAAGCGCCCGAGATCGAAATCGGCGGCCAGTGCCGCGAGGCTCGCCTTCGGCTCCGGCGATCCGGCCCCCACCGTGGCGAGATAGCTCGCCAGCGCCAGGGGCTCGATGCCCTGCTCCCGGAGATCGGCAAGCGACAGGCTGCCGAGGCGCTTGGCGAGGCCGGCCCCCGCCGCATCGGTCAGGAGCGGCAGATGGGCGAAGCCCGGCGGCGCGGCGCCCAGCGCCCTATAGAGCTCGATCTGCGCCCCGGTATTGGTCACGTGATCGGCACCGCGGATGACATGGGTGATGGCGAAGTCGATATCGTCGGCCACCGAGGTAAAGGTGTAGAGGAAATTGCCGTCGGCGCGGATCAGCACCGGATCGCTCTGGCTCGCCTCGTCGATCTCCTGGGGCCCGCGCACCAGATCGGTCCAGGCGCTGCGCCCGCCCGAGAGATTGAAGCGCCAATGCGGCCGCCTTCCCTCGGATTCGAGTCTGGTCTTCTCGGCCTCCGACAAAGCCAGCGCGGCGCGGTCATAGACCGGGGGGCTGCCGCGCTGGAGCTGGAGCTTGCGCTTGAGGGCGAGCTCCTCCGGCGTCTCGTAGCAGGGATAGAGCCGCCCGCCGGCCTTGAGCTTCTCCGCCGCGGCGGCGTAGCGCTCGACGCGCTCGGACTGGTGGGCGAGCTCATCCCAGTCGAGGCCGAGCCAGCGCAGATCCGCCTCGATGGCCGCGGCGAACGCAGCGCTCGAGCGCTCGCGATCTGTATCGTCGAAGCGCAGCAGGAACCAGCCGCCCTTGCGCCGGGCATGCAGCCAGTTGGCCAGCGCGATATAGGCATTCCCCACATGCAGCCGCCCCGTCGGGCTCGGCGCAAACCGGACGCGGGGTGAGTCAGCCATGGCGGCCAGACGGATTCAGCCGCCCGCAACTTAGTTCCCCCTCGCCCCCCGTAAGGGGGGAGACGGCCGGGGTGAGGGGGTCCATCGACGGCACCTTGCTCGCCCGCCTGACCCTCACCCTCCCCATCGCTTCACGATGGGTCCCCTCCCTCTCCCGCTCCAAAGCGCGGGAGAGGGGAAGAAAGGCAGGAGCTGGCCCAGCCATGGCTAGCTGCGAAAGCCGTTGGTGATGGGATAGCGCCGGTCGCGGCCGAAGGCGCGGCGGGTGATCTTGACGCCGGGGGGCGCCTGGCGGCGCTTGTATTCGGCCATGTCCAGCATGCGCCAGACCCGGCGCACGGTCGCCTCGTCATGGCCGCGGGCGACGATCTGGTCGACCGTCAGCTCGTCCTCCACCAGCCCCTCGAGGATGGCGTCCAGCACGTCATAGGGTGGCAGGGAATCCTGGTCGGTCTGGTTGGGCTTCAGCTCCGCGGTCGGCGCCTTGGTCAGGATGCGCTCGGGGATCACGCGGCCCGCAGGCCCGGCCCCGCCGATGGGCAGGTCCTCGTTGCGCCAGCGCGAGAGGGCATAGACCGTCGTCTTGTAGACGTCCTTCAGCACCGAATAGCCGCCGCACATATCGCCATAGAGGGTCGCATAGCCCACCGACATCTCGGATTTGTTGCCGGTGGAGAGCACCATATGCCCGAGCTTGTTGGAGAAGGCCATGAGGGCCACGCCGCGCGCCCGGCTCTGGATGTTTTCCTCGGTCGTGTCCGGGGCGCGCCCGTCGAAGATCGGCGCCAGCATGCCGAAGGCCTTCATCGCCGGCTCGATGGAAACCGTATCGATGCGGATGCCGAGAGCCTCTGCGCAGGCCGCCGCATCCTCCAGGCTGTCGCGGCTCGTATAGGGCGAGGGCAGCATCAGC
>DATFRE010000210.1:0-2924 GCA_035263545.1 Dongiaceae bacterium | reverse complement strand
CCATGCCGAAGGCGACGCCGAAGATCTTTAGCCAGAACTCGAACACCACGCGGTAGATCTCGCGCCCCGTTGCCAGGCGCAGCCCCTCCAGCGTGGCGAGCCAGGCGGCGAGCCCGATGGTGAAGGAGGGAAAGATGATGTGGAACGAGATGGTGAAGGCGAACTGCAGCCGCGACAGGATGAGAGCCGTGGCATCCATGGCAAGCCTCCAAGGTCACGCCGGCGCTGCAAACCCGCAGCCCGACTGTCCCTCAGCGGGAGGGGCGTGTAAAGACGGCAGGACCTAAGGCATCAACAAGGGGTCTCGAGGACCTGGAATCAAGGCGGGCTCGACCGCATCAGATCATAGGGCGGCACCCAGCCAGGCAATGCGGCGATGCGCTTCGCCCAGCCGATGATGTTGGGATAGGGCGCGCGGTCAAAGCCCGTCTCCTCCGTGTAATAGAGATAGCCCACCATCGAGATGTCGGCGATGGTCGGCCGGTCGCCGATGATGAACTGGCGCTCCGCCAGATGCTTCTCCACGATGCCGAAGGCGGTCTGGGCACGGCCGCGCAGGAACTCGGTGACCGGGCCCTCGCCCGTCTTCTGGATCCCCACCAGGAAGCGGAGCGTGGCGAAGTAGCTGGTGAACTTGTGATTGTCGAAGAGGATCCAGCGCAGGATCTCGAACCGCTCCTCCTCGTCGCGCCCGCCGAAGCGCCCGGTCTTCTCGGCGAGATATGTCAGGATCGCCCCGCTCTGGGTGAGCCGCCGGGGGCCATGCTCGAGCACCGGGATCTCGCCCAGCTCGTTGACCTCCTGACGGAAGGCGTCCTGCCGGGTCGCGCCGGCGAGGAAATCCACCACCACCGGCTCCCAGTCGCAGCCCGAGAGATTCAGCATCAGCGCTGCCTTATAGGCATTGCCCGACACGCCCGCGCAATAGAGACGGTATTCGGCCATTTCCTAACCCCCGATTCGGCTGCTGACCGGGCCATGATACCCTCGGCGGTGTGATTCGCATCAATGCCGAGATCGCGCTCGAAGAGCGGGAGATCGAGGAGAGCTTCCTGCGCTCCCCCGGACCGGGCGGCCAGAACGTCAACAAGCTGGAGACGGCGGTCCAGCTGCGCTTCGACGTGCGCCGCAGCCCCTCCCTGCCCGAGCCGGTGCGCCGGCGGCTGGAGCGCCTGGCAGGCCGGCGCCTGACCGGGGAGGGCGTCCTCGTCCTGACGGCGCATCGCCACCGCACCCGGGAGCGCAACCGGGCCGATGCCCTGGAGAGGTTGGTCGAGCTGATCCAAAAGGCGGCGGTGCCACCGGTGCCGCGGCGCCCGACCCGGCCCACGGGGGCCTCGAAGCTGCGCCGGCTGGAAGCAAAGACGCACCGGGGCCGGAACAAGCAGCTGCGCCGGCAGATCGACGAGTAGGGGCGGACTTAGATCCGTCGGGCGGGGCCGACCTGTTTCTGCAGGGGATTTACAGGCTTCCGCCCGAAGCGGTCGGCCCGCGAGCCGTCCGCTGTTTCTGCAGCGGATTTACAGCCAAGCGGGGCTCCACGCTCGCGAGGCTGCAAGCGCGGCCGCGCTCTGCTTCTGCAGACGACCTGCGGGCATTTTGCTTCCTTTCGGGATGATGGCTGGGCGCAGTGAGGGCCTGCGGCACGGGAAGCCGTCACGACCTATCCAGCCGTACCGCTGTCCGGTTGAAGCTGGCGAGCCGCACTCTCTCCCCGTCATGGCGCCCGAAGACCCGGCCATCCACGTGGTTGTTGCAGGGATCGCTCTTGCCAGCGTGTCCCGCCCCGGGAATTCAGCATTTCTGGGCATGTCCGTTCGTTGCATTCCGACGTGGATGGCCGGGTCTTCGCCCGGCCATGACGGCATAGAGAGCCGTATCGACGGCAGACAAACTCGTGGATGGTCGGCCTTCGCCGACCATGACGGAATAGAGAGCGAGCCGCGGGTGATCTGCCGCTTTTTATGCGAGCTTAGATTTTCACGTTATACGCAAAAGACCCGCTAGTCAAACGGAATGTGCGGCAGGAAGGTGCGCGGTCGTTGGGAAGCCTACTCCGCGGCCGGTGCCCTTTTGGCCTGGGCCTCGCGCTCGCGGATCTCGGCGACCTTGTGCTCGACATGGCGCGAGAAGACGAATTCCGCCGGACGCTGCTTGTCGAGCGGGATCTCCGGCGCCATGGGACCTTCCGTGCGGACGCCCTTGAAGCTGACGGCAAGGGCTTTCAGAGGATTGCGCATGGTGTCGGCGACGGCCGTCGCCTCGAAGCCGCTATGGACCATGCAGTCGGCGCATTTCTCGTAATTGCCGGTGCCGTAGGAATCCCAGTCCGTCTCCTCCATCAGCTCGGTGAAGGTCTTGGCGTAGCCTTCGCCGAGGAGGTAGCAGGGCCGCTGCCAGCCGAAGACGGTGCGCGTCGGGTTACCCCAGGGCGTGCAGTGATAGGTCTGGTTGCCGGCGAGGAAATCGAGGAACAGGCCCGACTGGCTGAAGGACCAGGCCTTGGCGCCCTTGCCCCGGCTGAGGATGTCGCGGAAGAGCTGCTTGGTCTTGTTGCGGTTGAGGAAATGCTGCTGGTCGGGCGCGCGCTCATAGGCATAGCCCGGCGAGATGGTGATCCCTGAGACGTCCAGGGCCTTCATCTCGTCGAAGAAGGCCGCGACGCGCTCGGGCTCGGCGCCCTGGAACAGCGTGCAGTTCAGGTTGACCTGGAATCCCTTTGATTTGGCAAGCTTAATCGCCTTCACGGCAATATCGTAGACGCCGTCCTGGCAGACCGACGCGTCGTGCATCATCTGATCGCCGTCGAGATGGATCGACCAGGTGAAGAAGGGGTCTGGCTTGAACCGGTCGATCTTCTTGGTGAGCAGCAGCGCGTTCGTGCACAGGATCACGAACTTCTTCTTCTTCAGGAAGCCCTGGAC
>DATFRE010000209.1:0-2373 GCA_035263545.1 Dongiaceae bacterium | reverse complement strand
AAGGGCGCTCCGCGACGGGACCAGTTGAGCATAGTTCTGGTTATAATAAGGTTTACTGGTTGTCAGATTAAGTAAGTGGTTCCTAAAGACTTGGTTCATTCTTGCTAAGGTTCCCTGTGATTATCTCATGTCTCCGTCGGCTATATGGATCCCGGCAATTGGGCGACCGATCTCGCCGGCGGATCGGCCTTCGGCTACACGCTTCTTTCGGTCGTGCTGCTCTCGAACCTGATGGCGATGCTGCTGCAGGCCTTGAGCGCCCGCCTCGGGATCGCGACCGGCCGCGACCTGGCCCAGGCCTGCCGCGACAGCTATCCGGCGCCTGTCGCCACCATGCTCTGGCTTCTCTGCGAGGTCGCGATCTGCGCCTGCGACCTGGCGGAGGTGATCGGCACCGCCATCGGGCTGAAGCTTCTCTTCGGCCTGCCCATCCTGCTCGGCGTCTGCCTGACGGCCCTCGACGTGTTCCTGATCCTGCTGCTGCAGCGCCATGGCTTCCGGCATCTCGAGGCCTTCGTCATCAGCCTGATCGCGCTGGTGGCCGCGGGCTTCCTGTTCGAGATCGCGCTCGCCCATCCGGCGCTCTCCGATGTCGCGGCCGGGCTCCTGCCGCGGACAGAGATCATCACCAATCCCAGCATGCTCTACATCGCCATCGGGATCCTCGGCGCCACGGTGATGCCGCACAACCTCTATCTCCATTCCTCCATCGTCCAGACCCGGCGCTTCGCAAAGACGCCGCAGGGCAAGCGCGAGGCGCTGCGCTTCGCCGTCGCCGATTCGAACTTCGCCCTTGCCACCGCCTTCTTCATCAATGCGGCGATCCTCATCATCGCCGCGGCCGCCTTCCATCAGAACGGACGCACCGATGTGGCGGAGATCCAGGATGCCCATCATTTGCTGGGCCCGCTGCTGGGTGCGCCGGCCGCGGGCATTGTCTTTGCGCTGGCGCTCCTGGCCGCCGGGCAGAACTCCTCGGTCACGGCGACGCTCGCCGGCCAGGTCGTGATGGAGGGCTTCCTCGATCTGCGCATGCCGGTCTGGCTCCGGCGCCTCATCACCCGCGCCATCGCCATCGTGCCTGCCATCGTCGTGACGGCGATGAGCGGCGAGAAGGGGCTGGCCCATCTGCTGATCCTGAGCCAGGTGGTGCTGAGCCTGCAGCTTCCCTTCGCCGTCATCCCGCTGGTCGCCATCACCCGCAGCCGCGCCAAGATGGGCGGGCTCGCCAGCCCCGCCTGGCTGACCGGGCTCGCCGGCCTCGTCGCGGCGGTGATCCTGGCCGCCAATGTGAAGATGCTGCTGGACCTGCTCTAGGCCCCGGCCAGCGCCATCCGTGGAAGACGGGGCCAATGGCGCGAGGCGCAGGTGAGCCACCTATTCGACGCCGATAGCTGCCGCCGTCAGGCCCCACAGGCCGATCCGCTTCCGGTGCCCCCGGATTGCCTGCGCGCTGGTTTGAACAAAACCGGCGAGCACCGGGTGACCCGCCTCGCGGTTTACCGCTTCGACGACCGCATCGCTGATCAGGAGTGCAACGTCCAGAGTGCGCGTGAGACGTTCAATGCGGCTCGCGAGATTGACGACTTCGCCGACGACCGTGTGCTCAAACCGGCGCGCGCTGCCGACATTGCCGAGCGTGGCCTCTCCAAAATGCAGGCCGACGCCTATGTGAAGCGGCTGCAGTGCGGCAAGCTCGCGCTCCCGGTTCCAGCGGTTGAAGCCGCACACCAGATGGCGCGCGCAGGCGACGGCGTTTGTGGCGTCGCGCGGTCCCGGCCATGGCGTGCCGAATGTCGCCATCACCCCGTCGCCGATGTATTTGTCGAGCGTACCATTATTGGCGAACACCGCCTCTTCGACGAGGGCGTGAAAGCGGCGCAAGAGTTCGATGACTTCAGTCATCGGCGTGGTCGCGCTCATCGCAGTGAAATTGAAGATGTCGGCAAACAGCACCGTGATCGGTTGAGCGCGTACATCGTCGAGCTGGCCGCCGGAGCGCATCAACTCCTCGACCATGTTGGGCGAGAAGTGGCGGGCGAGCACGGTGCGCTGGCGGTCGGCATCGGCGAGCTGCGCCTGCCAGCGCCTGCGCTCAGAGATGTCGCGCAGGATGCCCGTGAACAGGCGGCCCTCTGGCAGCAACACCTCGGTCACAGAGAGCTCGATCGGGAGTCGGCTGCCGTCCGCGTGCATCGCTTCGAACTCCGCCAAGCGGCCGAAAACGATCGATTGGCCGCCGGCCAGATAGCGCCGCATACCCGCCCTGTGCGCCTCGCGCAGCTCGGGCGGAATCAAGAGCTCGGCAAGCTCGCGCCCGATCGCCGCTTCGCGCAAATGACCGAAGATGCGCGTCGCCGCCTGATTGAACTC
>DATFRE010000208.1:0-22377 GCA_035263545.1 Dongiaceae bacterium | reverse complement strand
CCGACTCCTGTCCGTCCGCCGAAACGCTGGCGGCTGATTGCGAACGAGATCAGTTTCGGTGGTGACCGAACGCCACGCCAGTAGGGACAAAACCTCGCCAAACCCTAGGGTTTCTGCGCTGGTGACGGTGGTGACGATCGTCAGCGCTGGTGACGTCACCAGCGTCACCAGGTCATGTGAGGAGGCCGCGTGGGGCGCCTTAACGGCTTGGCCGGTTCGGTTTCTTCGGTTCGAAGCGGCCGAGCGCCAACCTCTTTGCAGGACGATAGGTGCCGTTGAAGATCTGCCGAAGTGTTTCCTCGGAATACCCCAGGTGATACTGCGGTTTTGCGAGCTCCGCGGCCATCACGGCATATTCGGGGCACGATTCTTGCTTCTCGTACACGCGCCGTGCGACGGCAAAAACATTTTCGATTCTGTTTCGCAATCTCGAGATTTCCTCGGGCAGCTGTCTCCGCCTTTTCCTGTCATTGGCGCTCGCATCTGTGGGAGGAGCAGCCGCTACCTGAAGATCAAATTCGTGCTTCGGAACTCCAGCGAGCCAGCGCGCGAAGTTGATTTCGCCGGCAAATAGCTCCTTACCGTCGTAGTCGAGCAAGGCCCCACTATGTCGAGCGACGAAATATCCTCGGCTAATCGACTCCCGCCCTGGATCCGATCGCCAATACCACTGGGGGGGTCGCTGCCCATCAGGGAAATGAATGAGCAGGTCACCGGCATCAGCAGCGGCTCGGATCCGCTCCTCCACATCTTTAGTTCCAACCGAAATCGATAGCTTCGGCGGCGTTAGGACTGTGACCGTGAGCTCGACACCGGGACCGAGTGTGGTTTCCACCTTGAGAGGTCCGCGCCACTCAGGGCCGTATCGATGCTCGGCCGTGCGGTACACCATTTCACTCAACGAGACGAGGCCCGTTGTCTCGGCATCGTCGTGTTCAGTACTCATGCGCCCCCCGCTCGAGCGTCCGCAAGCCTGGCCGACGGGGAAGGCCGGTGCGGTGCCGGCCGTGTCGGGAGCTACCCTATCCCCGCCGATTTCAGTCTACTCGCTTACACCCCGGATCGGCAGGATCTTGCCGCTCTTCACTGGCGTGGAGCAGAAGCGCGCCCATTCGTCCATGAGCCGGCAGCGCTTCTCGAATAGGTCGCCGCGCCGGTAGGCGCCCTCAACCTTGTCCTCCACCTCGTGAGCGAGCGCCATTTCGGCGACCTCGCGTGGGTAGTTCGTCTGCTCGGCCGCCCAGTCCCGGAACGTCGACCGGAAGCCGTGAACAGTGATGTCGTCACGGCCCATGCGCTCTAGGAGCGCCGACATGGCATTCTCGCTGAGAGGCTTCTTGGCCCTGCCGCCAGGGAAGATGAACTCGGTCCCGTCGAACTTCAGCATGCTCTTTGCGATGGCGCTTGCTGGCGCCGATAGGGGGACCCGGTGTTCCTTCTCGCCCTTGGTCCGGCCTTCGGGGACCGTCCAGATCTTCGCCTCGTTGTCGAGTTCGCCGCGACGGGCGCCGGTGACCTCGCTGGTGCGCGAGGCGGTCAGGATCACGAACTCCAGGGCCCGCGCTGCGATGCCCTCCCGAGCCTGCAGGGCGGCCATGAAAGTGCCGATCTCCCGATAGGGCAAGGCAGGGTGGTGCTTGACCTTGCTGACCTTGGAGCGCTTCGGCAGGAGGTTTTCCAGGTGCCCTTTCCACCGGGCCGGGTTCTCGCCGCGGCGGTAGCCGCGCGTTGCCGCCCAATCGAGGATCGCCTCGACCCGGCCGCGCACCCGGCTTGCGGTTTCTGTCTTGGCCGTCCAGATCGGCTCCAGCATCCTCATGACCAGCGCAACGTCGATCTGCTGCACGGGTAGGGCGCCGAAGACCGGATAGGCATAGGCCTTGAGCGTGTTCGGCCACTGCTCAGCATGCTTGGCACTACGCCACCCGGGCTTGTGGGCGGCGATGTAGGCCTCGGCGCATTGCTGGAAGGTGACCGCCTTAAGCATCTCGAGCTGCGCGGCCGTCCGCTGCGCCCTGCGGGCCTCGATTGGATCCACGCCCTCTAGCAGCTGCCGCCGGCACGCCCCGGCAAGGCCGCGCGCGTGGACCAGGCTCACGTCCGCCAACGGGCCCAGGCCCATGGCGCGCGCCTTCCCGTTCAGCATGAAGCGGAAGAGCCAGGATTTGACCCCTGGTTTCGTGATCTGGAGGTATAGGCCGCCGCCATCGGGATGGAGCCCGGGCCGTTTGGCCCGCGTCACCGCCAGAGGGTTCAGCCTGCCGATTATCCGTGCCATCTCGTCACCATGGCCGACTCACGAATTCCGACTCGCAAATTGACCCACAAACAATCAGCGAATTATGGTGATCAATGGCGAACGTGTCCAGACAATATGAGCGAAAAATAGCGTTACCACGCCGGACCTTGCGGATGGTCGCGAATGGTCACGAAAACCAGTTCGGCGGAGGCGTCTTCCGCTTCATCACCGGCGACATCAAGAATAAGGACGCGGTCAAGCTGAGCACGCCCACCACCTCGCTTACGATTCGCGGGACCAAGTTCATTCTGGCCGTTGCCGCCGATGGCAGCACCACCCTGGGGGTCCTCGAAGGCGCCGTGAGTGTGACACCCTGCGGCGGCGCCCGGGCGGTGCTCGAGAACACTGGCCAGGCGGTCCAGGTCTCCCCGAGCTGCAACAGCCACTCCGTCGATCTGGGTAACGTGCCGACCGATTTCGCCACCGCCGGCGACTATGACGTCAGCGAGAACAATGCCGGCTCAGCGCCGGGGACCGGCGCTGGCACCAGTGAGGGCTCGCCCGCCGGCAACACCGGCCATCCGGGTGCCGCCAATAGCGGCGGCGGCGGGGGCGGTGTTATCGGCGGCGGGGGTGGTGGCGGCGGTGGTGGTTCCAGCGGAGGCGGCGGTGGATTCGGCGGCGGCGGCGGCCACACCGATCACTGAGAGCTGCCGGCCTTCCTGACGTCCTAGGGGGTATGCCCGCAATTGGCGGCGATGTCCCCTGAGATGGCCTCGGCGAACTTCTCGGCGCCGGCGACGCTGAAATGCCCGTCATCGACGAAATCCGAGTCCTGCCAGGCCAGCGACAGCGGCCGATCGAAATAGAGGGCCCCCGTCTCCTTGGCCACGGCGGCCAGATCCTCGTTCATGCCCTGCATCAGGGATTTGACGTACTTGTCCGGCACGAGGGGGATCCAGCCCGAGCTGCGATCGGCGGTGAAGCGCCCGTAGTTCAGGATCTGCGGCACGAAGATCGGCTTGACGCCGAAACGCCGGTCGACATCGGCGATCAGCCGCATGTTGTCGCTGAAGATGCGCGACAGGCGCTGATCCTTCTCGCCGAGCGCCGCACCTGGTTCCGCGACCGCCGGTGGGGGCTTGTGGGCAAAGACCGACAGGATCAGGCGCAGCAGCAGCATGTTGTTCTCGAGGAAGCCCGGGCGGCGCCCCACCGCCAGATTGCCGATCTGGGCCGGAAGCTGGAAGTCGGAATAGTCCTCCCGAAGGCCCTTTACATGGGCGCTGCGCAGATCGTTCCAGCCCATGTAGTAGATCGCGCAGCTCGGCGGGCGCTCGCGGAAGACGAAGAGGCTCTGGATCAGATTCTCGAGCGAGGTATAGCCCGGCACTCCGAGGTTCTCGACGATGAAGTCCTTGCCCAGCAGCTTTGACAGGTCGCTCGGCCATGTCGCGTCATCGGCATTGCCGATGTCATAGGTGGTCGACCCGCCGAAGGCGAAGATCAGCCTCGCATCCGCGGCCTTGCCCTGGTTCCAGTTGCGTCGGCGATGATCCTCGCCATGGCTGACCGGGCCAAAGCTGCCGGGATGCGGGATGCCCACGAGAAGCGGGTGCGGTTCGAAGCGCCTCAGCAGGACCGGCGAGATCGGGTGGTAGAGATAGCTGTTGCGTTCGTAGAAATAGACATGGGCCGCACCTTCGGCCGCGATCAGCAGCAGCACATAGAGAGAGAGGAACTGGAGGCGCCGCACCAGCGCCAGAAGCGCGCCCAGCAGCGCGATCGAGGCCCAGAAGCCGAGATATACCAGGCTCGCCTGGCGCTGCAGCTCGAAATAGATGTTGTTCGCGGGCGCGGGCAGCAACAGCAGATAGAGGGCCACCAGCCCCAGCAGCGCCAGGGCCAGCAGGCAGGCCCCCAGCAGAATGCGCTGAAACCAGCGCTCCCCCGCCTCCATGTTCATGATCTCCGCTCCCTCACGGCGACGCCGCGCTTGCCGGATGCAGCAGGGCCTCGGCGATCTCCGAGGCCAAGATGCCATGGCCCGTGGCGTTCAGATGCCCGATATCGATGAATACATCCTCGGTCTTTGTCCGGAAGCCGTCCGAGAGATCGATGGCCTCGACACCCTTTTGCCGGAGCGCCGCGCTCTCCCGGGCCAAGGCCGCCTGGGCATCGCCCGCCACGCCGCCCAGCCCCGGCCATTCGGACTCCGTCAGCTCGCGGACATAGGGGATGTCGGCGGTGGGATGGTCGAAGGCGGAGCTGTAGGGCGAGGGCTGCAGCACCGAGATGAACCGCGCACCCTTGGCTTTGGAGAGCTCGGCCATGGCGAGCTGATTGTCGTACCAGGCCTTCGCCGTGGCCTGGGTCAAGGCGGCCACCCGCGCGGGCTTGGAGAGATGGGCCGGCGCGCGCTTCTCATGGCTGGTCTCCGCCTCCGCCGAGGCATGGGCCAGAAGCAGGTGATAGATATTGAGGGGCAGGATTCGGTGGAGGAATCCCCTGAGGCCCGTGCGCGATCTGAGGAAGGCCGCGGGCATGCCCGGCTCGGCCTGATAGATCCCGTCGACGATGTCCATGCCGCCGCCGAAGGAGATCACGATATCGGGCTTGAGGCCCCGATCGAATTCATAGGCCAGGCGGTCGCGCTCCTGCAGGGAATCGGCGGCGAAGACGCCGGCATTGTAGACGACGTAGCGATGAGCGGGGTCGAGGGCCGCGAGTCGGGCCGCCAGCAGGCTGGCAAGGGTGAGCTCGTCCGGCACCTCGGGGCCGTAGACCGTCGAGCCGCCCAGCAGCAGCACCGTCACCTGGGATTTATTCGCGGCTGGGGCGTTCCCAGGGGCGTCAACTGTGCGGCGATAGAGGTTCCCGGTGGGTGCTAGTTCGTCGACATTGAAATAGCGGCCGTGATAGGCGGGCGGCGTCACCAGATCGGTGCCGTAGATCTGGCGCCATTCCCCGGGCTCGCGCGCGACCTCCCGCAGGAAATCCGGCGAGATATAGGGCTGGCCGCGATAGGCGGGCACATTGGCGGGATCCCTTGCGGCCTGGGTGATCAGGGGGGTGAAGAAATATCCCACCGCGATGTCGGCGGCGACATAGAGGCCGGCCGTCACCGCCAGGATGGTGATCGCCTTGAGGATGAGCCGCATCGTCCCTCGATCTCTGCCGGCCGCGAAGCGACCACAAGACGGGGGGTGAGGCAAGCAGTTATCACGGCGATGGAAGGCCGGCCGATGCGACAATTTGCGGTGGGATCAGCCCCCTTCAATTATCGGCCCATCTCGTCTAATTTCGCCCCCCGGTTCGGCTGCGCCCTCTCGCTTCGCCACGGCTCCCCGAGTCGCCCGCGCGGCAAGAAATCGGCAGGTAACTTCGGCATGGTTGGTCAGCGATGAAGCAAAATCGCCTAAAGGACGTGTTCCTGGGGCTCGTGACCCTGGCGGTCACGATTGTCATTCTCTATGGCGTCTGCGAAGTCGCCGTGCGGCTGTTCGTCGACAACGGCATGAACTTCAACATCGAAATGTGGAAATACGCACGCGACGTCAAGCAGCGCTCCACCGATCCCCTGATCGGCCATGAGCACCGGGCAGACGCCCATTCCTTCCTCATGGGGGTCGATGTCGCCACCAACGCCGAAGGCCATCGCGACCGCGAGATCCCGGTCGCCCGCCAGCCCGGAGTCGGGCGCATCGTCATGCTGGGCGATTCCTTCATCGAGGGCTGGGGCGTGCCCTTCGAGGACACGATCTCCAAGCGCCTGGAGAAGCTGTTCGACAAGGCGGGCGAGAAGGTCGAGGTGATGAACACTGGGGTCGGCAACTACAACACCATCATGGAGGTGGAAGCCTTCCTCACCCGCGACGCGAAGTTCAAGCCGGATATGGTGGTCCTGAACTACACCTTCAACGATGCCGAGCCGGTGCCGAATTACGGCTCGACGAACTTCCTCGCCCGCAATTCCGAGGCAGCGGTCTTCCTAGTCGGCGGGATGGACAGCATCCTGCGGCTCTTCGGCGAGAAGAAGACCTGGGACAAGTACTATCTCGGCCTGTACGACACGCCGGGCTGGCCCGCGGCCAAGGCGGCGATCCACAGGCTTGCCGACTACTGCCGCGAGAACAAGATCAAGCTCGTGATCGTAAACTGGCCGGAGCTGCACGACGTGAACAACTACCGGCTCCAGAAGATAACCGATCTTCTCCACGGCGTGGCCGATGCGGAGAAGGTACCCTTCGTCGATCTCCTGAATTCAGTCAAGGGTCAGGAGCCCTCGAAGCTCTGGGTCACCGCTCCCGATCCTCATCCCAATGCCTACGCCAATGAGCTCTATGCCAACTACCTCTTCCCATTCCTGAAGGAAGAGATGGGGAAGCCGGCATCTTGAGAGAGCCCATCGCCATCCGGCGCGCTGAGCCGCGCCGGAGGCGAAAGGGCGGTGACGGCGCGGCGGGTCAATTCACCCGTTCGACGGTCACGCCGGCTTTCTGAAGTAGGGCGATGAGGGATTCCGGACCGACCAGATGGCCGGCGCCGACGACGACCACGTAATTGCCCGGCTTCTCCATCATGGCCTGGATCTTCACCACCCAGGAGGTGTTGCGGTCGGTGAACATCTTCCTGCGCAACTCTGGATCGGTGCCACTTTCCTTGGCGAAATAGGTGGCGAGATCGTCGACGTCGCCGCTGCTCCAGGAATCGGTCAGCCGGCCCATGACGGCCGCGATCTGATCCTTGTCCGCGAGATCGTCCCTGAGCATTTCGATCACCTCGGGCTCCGTGAGCGAGCCCAGCAGGGCAATCTGAAACTCCGCCGTCTCGAGACCCTCGACCGGAACATGCCCGGCCTTGGCGACACCGAGGATGGTTGCTTCGACCCCCGCCCTCGGGCTGTAGCCCGCCTGGTCGAACTTGCTCGCGGTGTAGACCATGTCCGCCGTCCAGGGTTTGAAGCGGTCATATGCTGCCTCCGGCACGCCGAGCTCGCCCAGCGCTGCCCCAAGCTTCACATAGATGGTGTCCGGCAGATGCTTCTTCAGAGAATCGCCTTGCGGCAGCAGGCCGTATTGTCTGATCAGCCGCACCAGAACCTCCGGCTGCTGCTCCTCCGCAGAGACCTCCATATAGACCGCGGTGGCGGAGGCGATCTTGCGATGCAGATCGTCGCTCAGCCACACCGTCCCGGGCTTCAGCGCATGAACGGAGCCGAATATGTAGATGTTGGTTTCGGCGCCGGACACCTTCCACAGCGCGGGCCCGTGTCCCTGTGCGAAAGCGGGCGCGCAGAAGAGGAAAAAGGCGGCAAGGAGCGATTTCAATGCGCGACGCATGCTCGGGTCCTGTCAGGGTGGGGGGAGGTCCCAAAGCGGTGCACGCACAACCCTAACACATCCTTTGCCGGCGTGACCGAGGGCGGGCAGCCGGGGGCCGATTCCGCCGGCGCGGAATCGGCTCCTTCGACGGGGCGTGGCCCCTACCCTTTCTTCTGATGCGGCGTGCCGATATACGGAAAGTCCTTGAGGATATCCGTATGCGGCTTGAGGCCGGTCGGCGGGATGTCGCCTTTCGACAGGAAGGCAAGGCGGTGATTTATCACATCGTCGGTGAAATCGCGGCCATTGGGATATGTCGCGGGCTTCTTCGGATCGAATTTCAGCATGTCGGGCAGGACGCGGTCCTTGTCGATCTCGGCGACGGCCTCCGCCTCGGTGTAGTTGCCCGTATGCCCCATCAGGTGGACGAATTGGCCGAGCCAGCGCTTGCGGTCGTTGACCGGCTCGCTGGCGTTGTACTCTTCCTTGGTCTCGTCGGTGTTGAAGAAGCTGCTGACGCTGGGATGCCCCGCCCGGTCGACATGCAGGAGCTTGCCGTCGCGCCTGAGGCTGCACCGGCCCCAGATCCAGATCTCCGGCTTGGGATTGATCTCGCTCGTTGGCATCTCGACCACCATCGAGAACACATTGGCCTCGGTGTTGGAATCGACACCGGTCCAGGGCGATTTGCCGCCCAGATGGGGCGCGGTGAAGTTTCGCCCGCCGCGTGTGTCGAACAGATTCTTGATTCCGTCATAATCGAAGAAGAACGCATCGCTCCGGTTGCCGGTGAAGATGGTATGGGGCCCCGACTTCACGATATTGGGCTTGGGCCCGAAGGAGACTTCGGCATCGCTGACGATCTTCTGCCCGACGGGCTCGGGCGACCGGGATTCCGCGCCCTTTGCCAGGAACACGCTCACGGTCTGACTGCCGTTCTCAGGCTTCGAGTAGACGAAGCTGAAGGCGAGGTCCGTCAGGCAGTCCCCGTCGCTGTCGATGTTGAGGCGATAGATCGCATCGGGATGGAGCGCGTCCGCGGTCGGATTGGCGTTCAGGATCAGTACTGTCCTCGATGGATCCGCCGGCGCCTGGAAGGCATAGAGGTCGCAGAGGTCGAGCCTCTGGTCGCCGAGCGGCGGGCCAAGACTAAGTCCGGTGAAATGGTTCGACATTTCGCTCTCCATTCGGATTGGGGGAAAATCCTAGGGGCTCAGGCGCAATGATCGGCTAGGGTGGAACGCGCGACGCAACTCCCGCATTCATCCGGGAGCTGCACCTTATAGTAGCACATCCCAGTCAGGGCTGGGCGGTTGCTCCGGGCGCAAGGATCGCCGCGGCCATCCGGTCGGCCAGCATGCCGTAGCCCGTGCCGTTCAGGTGGCCCTGGTCGATGAACACATCTTCGGTCTTGGCCTTGAGGGCCGCCGAGAGATCGAGCACCTCCATCCCTGCCCCCTTCAGCTTGACGAGAGCCTCCGAAAGAACCGGCTGGCCGCTCTCGAGCACCCCGGAGAGCTTCGGCATCTGGGCCTCGGTATTGCTGCGGGCGAAGGCGAGATCCTCCGTCGGGTGGTCATAGGCGGTGCTGAAGGGGCTCGGCGGCAGCACCGCGAGAAAACGCGCGCCAGCGCCCGCCGCGGTCTTGGCCATGGCCTCCAGGTTCTTGCTATAGAGATCGGCGGTCACCTCCGTCAGGTTGACGGTGACCGGCTTGCTGGCGAGCTGGGGCGGCGCTTGTTTCTCGTGATTGGCGACGGCGCGGTCGTGAAACCAGAGCCAGACGAGCTGGGCGATATTGGTCGGCAGGTATTTGTGCATCCAGCCGCGGATGCCGCTGCGCGCCACCAGGAGGGGCGCAGGCTGGCCCGGATGGCCCTGATAGATGCCGTACACGATGTCCAGCGGGCCGTCGACGGCGACGATCATATAGGGCTTCAGCCCCCGGCTCAGCTCGTAGGCGACGCGGTCGCGGTCCTGGGCGGAATCCGCGGCCACCACGCCGGCGTTGTAGACGACATAGCGATGGGCCGGGTCGAGGCCGTTGAGGCGCTTCGAGAGCTGGCTCGCCAGTGTGTAATCGTCGGGTACCTCGGGCCCATAGAGGGTCGAGCCCCCGACCAGCAGGACCACGCGCTCCGGCTTGCCATCGGCCGGCGGGTTGATGGTCCGCCGGTAGAGGTTCTCCGTCGGCGGCAGCTCATCGACGTTGAAATAAGTGCCGTGATACTCGGGTGGCGTGACCAGGCGCTGGCCCACCACCTGCTGCCATTCTCCGGGCTCCAGCGCCTTCTCGCGGATGAAGGCCTCACTGATATAGGGCTGGTTGCGATAGGCCGGCACCGCCTTGCCGTCGGTCAGCATCACATTGAGGTGATGCGGACGCCACAGGCCGACGAGGTAGTCGGCAACGCAATAGATGCCGGCCGTGATGGCCAGCACGATGGCGGTCGTCCGCAGGAAGCGGAACACGGCTAGTCTAACTCGAAGGCGTTCTTGTAGTCCTTCTTCAGGGCCGGGTTCTGCTCCTCCTTCTTGAGGTAGCAGTTGCCCACCGTCAGCACCTCGATCTCGGAGCCCATGAAGCAGCGAAATGCGTCTTCCGGCGTGCAGACGATCGGCTCGCCGCGCACGTTGAAGCTCGTGTTCACCAGCACGCCGCAGCCCGTCAGCCCCTTGAAGGCCGAGAGCAGCGCGTGATAGCGCGGGTTCGTCTCGCGATGCACGGTCTGGACGCGGGCCGAGTAGTCGACATGGGTGACGGCCGGGATGTCGGAGCGGGGCACGTTCAGCTTGTCGATGCCGAACAGGGCCTGCTCCTCGGCGGTCATCTCGCGGCGATGCTTCTCGCGGACCGGCGCGACCAGCAGCATGTAGGGCGAATCGTCTTCGAGCTCGAACCACTCGCCCACATCCTCGCGCAGCACCGATGGCGCGAAGGGCCGGAAAGATTCCCGATACTTGACCTTCAGATTCAGCATCTTCTGCATGGCGGGTGAGCGCGGGTCACCCAGGATCGAGCGGCCGCCCAGGGCCCGCGGCCCGAATTCCATGCGGCCCTGATGCCAGCCGACCGCCTTTTCCTCGGCCAGCGCCTTGGCGGTGTCGCGGATCAGGCTCGCCTCGTCGAGGACGGTGAACTTCGCCCCTGCCGCTTCCAGCCGCTTCTCGATGTCCTTCTGCTCATAAGCCGGGCCGAGATAGGAGCCCTGCATCGAATCCAGCGCATTGCCGGCAAGCTTGCGCTCCTGGCCCAGCAGAAGGTGATGGGCGGCGAGCGCGGCACCGAGCGCGCCGCCGGCATCGCCCGCCGCGGGCTGCACCCAGATCCGCTCGAAGGTCTTGTCGCGGAGGATCTTGCCGTTGGCCACGCAGTTGAGCGCCACGCCGCCGGCGAGGCAGAGATTGCGCGCGCCCGTCTCCTTGGCCAGCGACCGGGTGAGGCGCAGCATCACCTCCTCGGTCACCGCCTGGATCGAGGCAGCGAGATCCATCTCCTTCTGGGTCACCCGCTCCTCGGGCTTGCGTGCCGGTCCGCCGAACAGTTCGTCGAAGCGGCCATTGGTCATGGTGAGGCCGGTGCAGTAATCGAAATAGGACTGGTCCAGCCGGAAGGTGCCGTCCGGCTTCAGGTCCATGAGCTTGTCGAGGATGGTCTTCGCATATTTCGGCTCGCCATAGGGGGCAAGGCCCATGACCTTGTATTCGCCGGAATTGACCTTGAAGCCGGTGTAGTAGGTGAAGGCCGAGTAGAGCAGGCCGATGGAATGGGGGAAATGGATCTCGCGCATGATGGCGAGATCCTTGCCCTTGCCATGGGCGGCCGAGGTGGTGGTCCACTCCCCCACCCCGTCCATGGTCAGGACCAGCGACTCCTCGAAGGGCGAGGGATAGAAGGCGCTCGCCGCATGGCTCAGGTGATGCTCGGAGAAAAGCAGCCGCTTCTCCCACTCCACATCGGGGGCGAATGCCTTCAGCTCCTTGTTCAGCAGGCGCTTCTGGAACAGCTTCTCGCCGAGCCACAGCGGCAGCGCCATGCGGAAGGAAGTGTAGCCCTTAGGGGCGAAGGTGAGATAGGTCTCGAGCAGCCGCTCGAACTTCAGGAAGGGCTTGTCGTAGAAGGCGACATGGTCGACCTCCTCCGGCTTCAGCCCGCCCTCCTCCAGGCAGTAGCGCAAGGCATTCGCAGGGAATCCCTGGTCATGCTTCTTGCGCGTGAAGCGCTCCTCCTGGGCGGCTGCGATGATGCGTCCGTCCCGGACCAGCGCTGCAGCGCTGTCGTGGTAGTAGGCCGAGATGCCGATGATGCGCATGGCTGCCTGCCGTGTCAGAACAAGGTGTAGATGAAGGGCGCCACCGCCGAGATCTGGCTCACGATGAGAAGCCCGCCGAACAGGAGCATCACGAGCACGATTGGCAGCAGCCAGTACTTCTTGCGGACCCGCAGGAACGCCCAAAGCTCACCCAGGAAGGACATCCGCTGCTCTCTCTAGAACATGTTCTTCAGGCTTTGCGGCTCCGGACCCGGCGGCGTGCGGTGGACCCAGTAGCTCGCCGCCTCCGGGTTACGCTTGAGGCTCAGCAGATCCTTGCCCGCCAGGCGCAGCAGCAGGGCCGCCGGCGTGATCACGATATAGAACAGCAGTCCCATGATGACCGGGTTGACGATCCGGTGCAGCAGCTTGCCAAGGAGGAACCAGAGATGGTTCAGCGGCTGCAGGATCTTCGGCACCGCGAGTGCCACCATCAGGAAAGCGGCGGCCAGAACCAGCGACCAGATCCGGATATGGCCGTGATGCAGCAACGGCACGAAGCTGATGATGGCGAGAAAGGCCGCGAAGACGAGGCCGAAGGTGCGTTCGGAGCTTTTCTTCACCTCACCATGTGAGGAGAGCTGCTCGTGCATACCGCGCTCGGTCACCGTTGTTGTCCTCCTCGACTGTCTGCGGGCGCCGGCGGGCCAGCCCTCCCCGCCCGGCGGATCGTCATCCCCATCACCGGGGACATCACTGCTGAGAAACCGGGACCTGCCGCAGGATGACCTGGGCGATCCGCTCGGCGGCGACGCGACTTCCTGCAGCGTTCAAATGGGCCGTGCTCGTGGTGAAGATGTTGCCGGTCTTATCCTTGAAGACCGCCGACAGATCAAGCGTTTCGATACCCTCGCCGCGGAGCCTGGCCTGGGCCTCGCCGAGTGCGTGCAGGCCGCCCGGCAGCAGGCTGGAGAGGCCGGGCATGTGACCGTCGGTCTGCTGCGCGACATAATCGAGATCGGGGGTCACATGAGCATAGCTGGTGCCGTAGCGGTTGGGCTCCAGCACTGTGATGAATCTTGCTCCGACGTCCGCCGCCATCTTGGCCATGGCCCTTTGGTTTTCCTCGTAGATGCGCGCCGTTTCCGCCAGCAGCTTCTGCTGCCGATTCGGATCACTAACACTTTTAGGTGCATTTTTCAGCTTCAATTGCGCGGCGCGTTCGGCGAGCCAGCCGCGCAGATGCCGGTAGATGTTGATCGGAAAATACTTGTAGAACAGCTCGCCCATATAGGTGCGGCCAGCCACCACCGGCCTGCCGGGCGAGCCCAGATAGACGCCTCCCACGAGATCGAGTCCGCCATCGAGCACCAGGACGATGGCGGGCTTCAGCCCATGCTGCAGCTCATAGGCCAGGCGCTCGCGCTCGAGCGTCGAATCGAGTGCTGCGACCCCGGCGTTGTAGACCACATAGCTGTGGCTCTTGTCCTGCTGGTTCAGGATGGTCGAGAGCTGGCTCGCCATGGTGAGGCCGTCAGGCGTGTCCGGCCCGTAGACCGTCGATCCGCCGAGAAACAGCACCACCACCGGCGGCTCCTTCGCGACCGGCGGGTTGACCGTGCGGCGATAATAGCTGTCGGTGGGCGCCAGTCGATCGATATTGAAGAACTGACCGTGGTACTCCCGTGGCCAGAGCAGGCGCGTGCCCGGGATCGTGTAGAGCGGGGCGGATTCCTGAGCCTCGATGCCGAACTCGGGCACGGCATAGGGCTCGCCCTTGTAGCCGGGAATGCCGGCCGGGCTCGGCGGGATCTCCCGCGTGCGGTAGTAGAAATAGGCGCCGACCGACCAGTCGGCGACCAGATAGGCGGCCAGCGTGATCGCGATCACGATGGCCGCCTTGCGCAGGAAACGCATGGGTCTAGGAGCTCCGAGGGTCGGCCGGCGATACCCGGACGAGGCGAAGCGTCTTAGAACAGCGTGTAGATGAACGGCGCCACCGCCGAGATCTGGCTCACGATCAGAAGGCCGCCGAACAGCAGCATCACCAGCACGATGGGCAGCAGCCAGTACTTCTTGCGAATGCGCAGGAAGGCCCAGAGCTCACCGACAAACGACATCTCTTGCTCCTTCGTTCAATCACCCGCCCGCGCCGGGCGGGGCCGGGACACCCATGATTCCGGGATCCCCTCTTTGGTCCGCATCCTCACGGCTGCGAGGCGGCCTGCGGGTGCAGGATCGCCTCGGCGATGCGCTCAGCCACGATTCGGCTCCCGGTTCCATTGAAATGACCGGGACTCGTGGTGAAGATGTTGCCGGTCTTATCCTGGAAGACTGCCGATAGATCAAGCGTCTCGATGCCGCTGCCCGCGAGCGCCGCATGGTCGGCCGACAACGTCTTCAGGAACCCGGGCAGGGATTCCTTGAGGCCCGGCATATGTGCGGCCATACCCCGGTCCACATAGGTAAGATCTTCGGTTTTTGCTTTGAAATCAGAGGCGTATCTGTTCGGCTCCAGGGTCGAGATGAAGCGCGACCCGGCGCCCTTGGCGAGCTCGGCCAGGCCCTTCTGATTGTCGAGATAGTAGGCCATGGTGGCGTCCGTCAGCCGCTTCAGCCTGGCCGGGTCCTGAAGCTGGGCCGGGGGGTGCTTCAGTCCCATCTCCACCGCATGGGCGGCCCCCCAGGCCCGGAGCGCCCGGTAGATGTTCAGCGGCACATAGCGGTAGAACCATTCGACGGGCTGGCTGCGCCCCGCCGCCTGGGGCCGTCGGGGCATACCGAGATAGATGCCCTCCATGACATCGAGGCCGCCATCCATGACCAGGACGATGTCGGGTTTCCCGCCATGGGCCAGCTCATAGGCGAGCCGTCCCTTCTCCAGCGCCGAATCCGCGCCCGTCACCCCGGCATTGATCACCTCGTAGCGATGGGCGGGATCGAGTTCGTTCAGGCGAAGCGAGAGCTGGCTCGGGATCGTCATGTCGTCGGGCACCTCGGCGCCATAGACATTCGAGCCGCCGATGAAGAGCACGGTGACGGCGGGGCGGTTGTCCGCGGCGGGGTTCAGGGTGCGCCGGTAGTTGAGCCCGGTCGGCGGCAGAGGATCGACATTGTAATAGCGGCCATGGACCTCCTGCGGCTCCAGAAGGTTGGTGCCGGGGATCGTCATGATGCCGCCCAGTTCCAGGCCCTCGACGATGAACTGGCTGGTGGCATAGGGCTCGCCCCGATGGCCCGGCACGAGATTGGGATCGGGCGGGAACAGATGGTTCTCGTAGCGCTGGAACAGACCGAAGCCGAGATCGACCACGGCATAGACCGCGAGCGTGACGGCCAGCACGATGACGCCGGTTCGGAGTGCGCGCATCAGCCTCATCTCAGGGCTGCGCGGCTGCCGCGCTGCTGAGGATCGCCGCGGCAAGACGGTCCGCGACCATGGCGTTGCCGAAGGAGTTGAAGTGGCCGGCGCCGTCGGTGAACAGGCTCTGCGTCTTGTCCTTGAAGATCGTCGACAGGTCGAGGGTTTCGATCCCCTGCTCCTTCAGGCTGGCATTGCCCGCCGAGAGCTCTGCCAGCGCCTTGGGCATGATGCCGCGCAGCCCCGGCAGATGGGCGTCGGTCTGGCGGTCGACGAATTTCAGGTCCTCGGTGGGATGGGAGAAGCTGGAGGCATAGCGGTTCGGCTCCAGGACCGAGATGAAGCGCGCGCCTGAATCCTTGGCGAGCTTCGCCATGGCGATCTCGTTCGCGAGATAGAAGGCGACCGTGTCCTTGGTGAGCTTCTCGACATCCACCGGCTTCTGGATGTTCGCCGGCGGCTTCTTCAGCCCGAGCTTGATGGCGCGCTCCGCGAGCCAGCGCCGGAGCGCCCAGTAGATGTTGTGGGGAAAGTATTTATGGAAGAAATCGGCGACCTGGCCGCGGCCTTCCGCGAAGGTCCGCCCCGGAGCCCCCAGATAGATGCCGCCCATGAGATCAAGCCCGCCATCCATCACGATGACGATGTCGGGCTTCTGGCCATGCGCGATCTCGTATTGCAGGCGCTCCCGCTCCATCGTCGAGTTGGCGCCGAAAGTGCCGGCATTGAGGACGACATAGCTGTGAGTCTTGTCATCGGCGTTGAGGCGCCGGGAGAGCAGGCTGGCGATGGTCAGGTCGTCCGGCGCATCAGCGCCATAGATGGTGGAACCGCCGATCAGCAGCACCTTGATGCTGGGCGGCTTGGGCGGATCCGGATTCAGGCTCCGCCGGTAGAGCAGATCCGTCGGCGCCCGGCGGTCGATGTTGAAGAAATTGCCGTGGAATTCCTTGGGCGTCAGGATGCCGGTCCCCGGCACGGCCTCGGTGTCGATGGTCTCTCCGGCCTCGACCATGAAAGCGCCGCTGGCATAGGGCAGGCCCCGCAGCCCCGGTACGCCGTCGGGATTCGGGGGCGCCTCCTGGCGGATCACCCCGGCGTAATAGCCATAAGCGATGTCGATCGCCCAGTAGAGCCCCGCGGTGATGAGGAGGATCAGGACGAGCTTGGCAAGCTTGCGAATCATATCCGTCTTGGCCGGTCGTGAGGCATCGGCGGCCCCCACCGCTCCTGCGGGCGACCTCCTTACCCAATCAGGCCCGCCGCCGCCAGTCCCTTATCGTCGGCGCTTGCCGCCCGGTGCTGGAGCAGGCACCACTTCCTCGTCTTCCGGCCAGGGCTCGCTGCCGGGCCCGTGCGGCCCGCTGGTATCCGCAGGGTTGGAGATCCGGTCGTCCGGCAGATCCTCCGGCCTGGGCGTCGAGAACTTGTCGGGTTCATCGGGCTTCGATTTGCGGGGCATTGTCTCGAACCTCCTGCTCGTCGGCCGAATTAGTGTAGCGCCTCCCAGATCTTGACGGGAGTGAGCGGCATCTGGAGCTTCTCCGCAGGCTCGGCGCGCCCGGCGCGGACCAGCGCATCGACCACGGCATTGACCGCCGCAGGCGTGGCCCCGATCGTGCCGAGCTCGCCGACGCCCTTGGCGCCCAGCGGATTGTTGCGGCAGGGGATCGACTGGTCGAGCACATGGACGAAATCGCGGATGATGTCGGCCCGCGGCATGTTGTAGTCCATGAAGCTCGCGGTCAGCAGCTGGGCGGTTTCACGGTCATAGACCACCTGCTCGCCCAGCGCCTGGCCGATGCCCTGGACGGCCCCGCCATCGAGCTGGCCGCGCACGATCATCGGATTGACCACGCGGCCGACATCGTTCACCGAGACATAGGAGACGATCTCGACCGCCCCGGTCTCCGGATCGATCTCGACCTCGCAGATATGCGCGCCATTGGGCCAGCTCGGCCCGTCGACCTTGCTGGTCGCATCGATGAAGATGCGCTGGTCCGGCTGGCGCTGGGCCAGCTCGAACAGGCCGATATGCCGGTCTGTCCCCGCCACCCGGAAAACGCCCTCGGCATAGTCGATATCGGCGCTGGCCGCCTCGAGCGCATCGCTCGCCAGCTCCCGCCCCGTCGCCACCGCCTTCTCCGAGGCATGGCGCACGGCGGAGCCTGCGACGAAGAGGGAGCGCGAGCCAGCGCTGCCGAAGCCCGAGCCCCGATCCGTATCGCCATGGATCATGCGGATCTTCTCGATCGGCACGCCGAAGACATCGACGACGAGCTGGGCATAGGAGGTCTCGATCCCCTGCCCCATGGGTCCCGTGGTCGCATAGACCTCGATCTCGCCGGCGCCGGTGACGGCGACGGTGACCCGCTCCTCGAAGGCATTGCCGCCGGTCCATTCCAGGAAGGAGGCTAGCCCGCGTCCGCGCAGCCTACCGCGCTTGCGCGAATCCGCCTCGCGGCCAGCGAAATCCTGCCATTTGCCGAGCGCGAGAGCCTGCTCCAGGATCGAGCCGAACTTGCCGCTGTCATAGACCTGCCCCATGGCGTTGGTATAGGGCATCTGCTCCGGCGCGATGAGATTGCGCCGGCGGATCTCGGCCGGGTCGAGGCCGAGCTTGTGCGCGGCGGCATCGAACAGGCGCTCGATCAGATAGATCGCCTCCGGCCGCCCGGCGCCGCGATAGGCGGCGGTGGGCATGGTATTGGTCAGGATGGCGGTGAAGGCGAGATCGATGGTCCGGATATCGTAGATGCTGGTCGAGACCCAGGGGCCGATCAGCACCTGGATGATGATGCCCACCGTGCTGGCATAGGCACCCATATTGGCGAGCGAGCGGACACGATAGGCGAGGACCTTGCCGTTCGCATCGAGGGCGAGCTCGGCACGGGTCTCGACATCGCGCCCATGGGTCGCCCCCAGGAACTCCTCGATCCGCTCCGCCGTCCATTTCACCGGGCGCTTCAGCAGGCGCGAGGCATAGGCCGCCACGACATCCTCGGGATGAATCCCGGTCTTCAGGCCGAAGCCGCCGCCCACATCGCCGACCACGACGCGCACCTTCTCCACCGGAAGCCCGAGAATCCCGCACAGGCTGTTGCGCGCGCCGGACGGCATCTGGTTGGAGAGGCGCAAGGTCAGCCGGTCGGTGGCCGGATCGTAGCTGGCAAGCGTGCTGCGCGGCTCCATGGCGGTGGGTGCCAGGCGCTGATTGACGAGATCGAGGCTGACGATATGGGCCGCGGTCTTGAAGGCCGCTTCCGTGGCGGCCGCGTCCCCATGGCGCATCTCAGCCGCGAGATTGCCGCTCGCCGCCGGCCAGACCAGCGGCGCGCCGGGCGCCGTCGCCTGGCTCACATCGACGACATGGGGCAATTCCTCATATTCGACCTCGATGGCCTCGAGGGCGTCCTTGGCCTGGGCGCGGTTCTCGGCGATCAGCGCGACGACGGCCTCGCCGACGAAGCGGACCACGCCCTGGGCCAGGGCGGGGCGCAGCGGGGTTTCCGCCGGCGAGCCATCCGGCCGATTGAACATCGGCGCGAGCGGCGCCGGCTTCACCCCGGCCTTGAGGAGGTCGGCGCCGGTGATCGCGGCGATGATTCCCGGCAGCGCCAGCGCCTTGGAGACATCGATCGAGCTCATGCGGGCATGGGCATAGGGCGAGCGCAGGAAGCAGAGATAGGCCTGGCCCGGCTCCCACACATCGTCGGTGAACCGGCCGGCGCCCGCCAGCAGGGCGGCATCCTCGATCCGCTGCACATCGCGCCCGCTTCCAAAGCGTCCGACCGTCGATCCGTCTGCCATGGCTTCTCTCTCGATTTCAGGGTTTCTGGGGTCTCGACGCTGCCGGTCTTTAACGACCGGTCAGGCTCCGGAACGCGACGGGAAGACCTGCCCGCCGCGGTGGGATTCGCACCCGATATATAGAGAATTCGCGAGCCGGATCAATTGGCTTGCTCGCAGGATTCCCGCCAGCGAGGGCCTGGCCCCGGCCCCCTTGGGAACGTGCCCGGTCGGTCGGACGTTAAGGGGAATGCGCTAGTGGGGTCAGTCTTCACGACGGGAGGATTATGGATGGCGCAATTTCCGCTCCTTTGGATCGAGCGGCGGAGCTATTCCAGCTTCACCCGGATTCGGACCCTCTGCTTCGATGCCGATTATGACAAGTGGCTCGAGGATTACAGCCGCATCGTGATGGAGCTTCACGAGCAGCGCCATGCCATCCTGCCGGTCGAGTTCGATGGGCAGGAGTTCGAGGCCTATTGCGAGCAGAACGGCATCCCCGCCGATCCCGACTCCCTGGCACGGTACACGCGATTTCGCGCTTCGGGATATATGGATTTTCGCCGCCCTCTCGTGGGCGGCCGATCGCGATAGCGCCCCTGAACGCGACGATGCTGATCGGGCATAGCATCACCCACAACCGGCCGCACAACCATGAGGCGCGCTGAGTCCGCGCCTGAACCATCAGGCGGCGACTTTGGCCGCTCCCCCCTCATATTGCCAGGCGATCCGAAGCTAGCAAGGCTGATCCTGCCCTTGGCCAGCCGGCTGGTGCGCGCAGGCGGGAAGAGGCTCTTGTCGAGGCGGGGACTCCTCGTTCTCCTGCCGGCATTTCTGGCGCTTCCCATGTCGATCGCGATTGCGCTGATGCTCCCCTCTGCGAGCACCCGGCCGGTCAGGACGGCGGAGATCCACATCGAGGAGCTCACGCCGCCCCAGCGCCACGCCGAGCTCGGGATCGAGCCCGTCCAGCCCGTTACCTCGGCCAAGCCGCGGCTGAGCGCGCGGACCCATGCCGTTCCGTCCTCACGGCATAATCCGGGAGTCTCGCCCCTGCTGCCCTGCCGCCGGCGGTCCTGCTGACCCCTGAGCCTCTTGCTGCGCGACCGGATACCATTTCGCCTTCCAGTCTCAGGCGGGAAATCCCTGGGGGAACGTGCCTGTACCAGGGTATAGATCGGGCAAACCAAGAACGGGGCCGAGGCTACCTTGGGTTGGGTAGAGGTTTGCCGGGCGTGGCCTATCCTCGGAACCCTGATACCCATCCGCACTGGCGAAAAGCAAGGCGGAATGCGGGGTTTCCGATATGGTGGTGGCGGTCGGACTTGCGGCGGCGGAACCCCGCCCCTGTCGACCTCGACCTCGGGATCGTGCTTGCGGCCCCTCAGGGCTTGGAGGGAATGCCATGGCGTCCGAAGAAAGCGCGAGCGAAGCACGGGGCGCGCCGGCTGTAGCCGGCGAAGCTCCGGCCGCTTCGGCAGAGCCAAAATCGACACAGACGGACCATCCCTCCGAGAAGACGCCGGCAAAATTGCCTCGCGCCGTAAAGAGAAAAAAACTGCTGTTGGGGGCGCTCGGCGTCCTGGTGGTGATCGCGGCGCTGGTCTTCGGTATTCCCTGGGTCCGGCAGGCCTTCGACACCGTCTCGACGGATGACGCCTATGTGAACGGCCACGTCACCTTCGTCGCGCCCCGGGTACCGGGTCAGATACTCCGGGTTCTGGTGGATGACAACAACCGCGTGCGCAAGGGCGATCTCATCGTCGAGCTCGACAAGGAGCCCTATCGGCTCGCCGTGGCCGTGAAGCAGGCGGCCGTGGATGCGGCCAAGTCGGACCTCGTGGCGGCGACCGCGTCCATGCGCGGCCTCGAGGCCCAGGCGCGCAGCCAGCGCTGGAAGCTCCAGCGCGCCGTGGAGGATGTCGATAACCAGATCGCCCTCCTCCACGCCAGGGCTGCCGATCTCGACAAGAGCAAGGCCACGCTGAAGCTGGCCCAGGCCGAGTTCGACCGGGCAAAGCAATTGGTCGCGACGAACGTCGTGACCCGCGAAGAGTTCGACCGTCGGGAAGCCGCCCTGACGGTTGCCCGGGCGGAAGTCACCCAGGCGCTGGACGGGGCGAACCAGATTCGCGCTTCCCTGGGGCTGCCGGCGGCGTCCGCAGATGGCAAGAATCTCGCCGCGGTGCCCCCGGATCTCGACGAGACATTCTCCGCGATCCTGCAGGCGCAGGCGGACCTCATGCAGAGCGCCGCCCAGCTCGGTGTCATCCATTCCTACAATCAGACCCCGAAGCAGATGCTGGAGCAGTTCGAAAGCCAGGGCGACCTCGACCGCGTCTTCGCCCAAATCGCGGCGGCGTCCCCCGCCGTCAAGCAGGCCGAGGCCAAGCTCGAATCCGCGCAGCGCGATCTCGCCCAGGCCGAGCTCGACCTCCGCTATTGCGACATCACGGCGGAGATCGACGGCGTCGTCACGCGCCGCAACGTCAATCCGGGCAATTATGTCCAAGTCGGCCAGAATCTGATGGCGATCCGCTCGCTCGACGAGATCTGGGTCGATGCCAATTTCAAGGAGACGGAGCTGCGCGATCTGCGCATCGGCCAGCCTGTCGACCTGCGTGTCGACATGTACGGCGGCAGCCATGTGTTCAAGGGTCGCATCTCCGGCTTTACGATGGGGACCGGATCGACACTGGCATTGCTGCCGCCGGAGAACGCCACAGGCAATTTCGTCAAGGTCGTGCAGCGGCTGCCGGTCCGGATCGATCTCCAGGACTACGATCCGGACAAGGATCCCCTATTCATCGGTACCTCGGTCGTTCCCTATGTCTACATCAACAGAAAACCGACCGGCCCCGATGCCGGGAAGTTCCTGCAATCCTCCTTGCCGCAAGCCTCCGGATCCGGCGGTGCCGCAAGCGACCCGGCCGCCAGCAAATGACGAGCACGGCGATATCCCCTTCCCGGTCTCAGGCGGGAAACCCGTGGGTGGTGGCCGCCTTCGTCGTGATACCGACATTCATGGAGGTGCTCGATACCACCATCGCGGTGGTGGCGCTGCGCTACATCGCCGGCGGGCTGTCGGCGACGGTCGATGACGGCGAGTGGGTGCTCACCAGCTACCTCGCCGCCAACGCCATCATCCTGCCGATCACCGGCTGGTTGAGCGCGCATCTGGGCCGCCGCAGGTACTTCCTGCTCTCGATCGCGATCTTCACCCTCAGCTCGGCGCTCTGCGGGTTGGCCAGCAACCTCTCCCAGCTGATCCTCTTCCGCGTCATCCAGGGCCTCGCGGGCGGAGGCCTGCAGCCCAGCAGCCAGGGGGTGCTGCTGGATGCCTTTCCGCCGCAGAAGCAGGGCGTGGCGATGACGCTCTTCGGCGTGGCGGCCCTGGTCGCGCCCGTCATC
>DATFRE010000207.1:0-3551 GCA_035263545.1 Dongiaceae bacterium | reverse complement strand
CACTCGAGATGATGCAAGGCGCGCCGGCCGATGCCGATAGCCTGCGCCAGCGCCTGGCGGCGAAGGCCCGCACGCTGGGCGCGAGCGGCCGCAATCCCACCTACGGCTATGGCCTCGTTCAGGCCAGCGCCAGCTGCGGCGTCGTGACCACCGCCGAGTGATCCGAAAAGAATCCCAGCCATTTCCGCACCACGCTTGAGCGGGACCATTCGAACTGGTAGAGCGATGGCCCGCGGAGCCTGTCGGTCTCAGCGCGAGGGAGAGAGGGGATGCCAGCGGAGGGTCATCAGCATGACGATCATGTGCGCGAGCATGTGCTGGCGGCGCTCGATCGCCTGACCGGGCTGATTGGTGCCCAGGATATGGCGGCACTTCATGAGTTCTATCCCGCGCCCGACACCGTCTTCATCGGGTCGGAAGCCTGGGAGATCATCGAGGGCCCGGTCAAGCTGGCGGAATTCTTCGAGACGATCTGCAGCCAGCCGGACCGCTTCTCCTGGTCGTGGCGGCATCGCAGCGTCTCTTCGATGGGCGATGTGGCTTGGCTCTACGCCGATGGCGAGTTCATCCGCACCGGTGCCGAGGGTGAGGACCGCACGCCTTATCGCGTGACCGGCGTGCTGATTTTAGTTGATGGCCGCTGGCAATGGCGACAGTTCCACGGCGCCCAGCCGATCTGACATGGTCGTGCGTCAAGGCGGCGAGCGGCAGCGATGGACCTGATCGTAACCGGGGCAGGCGAGGCGCGCTGGGGCGAACGGCGCTGGCGTTGTGCCATCGGCCCCGCAGGAATCGCGGCGGAGAAGCGCGAGGGGGATGGCACCACCCCCGCGGGACGCTTTGCCATTCGCCGGCTGCTTTATCGGCCCGACCGTCTGGCACCGCCGCCGACGGGCCTCTCCTCGCTGCCGCTCTCGCCGCTCGACGGCTGGTGCGACGATCCCGCCGATCCGCTCTATAACCGGCCGATCCGTCTGCCCTATCGGGCGCGCCATGAGCGTCTATGGCTGGAGAGCGCGGTCTACGACCTCATCCTTGTGCTGGGCCATAACGACGATCCCGTCAGGCCCGGCGCCGGCAGCGCGGTCTTCCTGCATGTGGCGCGGCCCGATTATTCGCCGACCGGGGGCTGCATCGCGCTCGCGAAGCCGGATCTGCTGGCGATGCTCGCCACGGCTGGTCCCGGCGATTGCGTTGCGGTCGAGAGGTAAATCGAGAAAACACGCGGCTTCGGTGAAGCCGAGAAATCTGCCTCAGAACATATGCCCGAAGCGGGTCGCCTTGGTCTCGAGATAGCCCTCGTTATGCCGGTTCGAGGGAAAGACATGAGGCACGCGCTCGGCCACGGTGATGCCGAGGCGGGCCAGACCGGCGACCTTCTCCGGATTGTTGGTCATGAGGCGCACCGACGCGAAGCCGAGGCGGCGCAGCATTTCGGCAGCCGGCAGATAGATCCGCTCATCGGCATCGAAGCCGAGCTGCAGATTGGCCTCCAGCGTATCGGCGCCGCGATCCTGCAGGCGATAGGCGCGCAGCTTGTTGACGAGGCCGATGCCGCGGCCTTCCTGGGCGAGATAGAGAAGCAGGCCGCTGCCCTGGCGCGCGATTTCGGCAATGGCACCTTGGAGCTGGTCGCCGCAATCGCAGCGCAGCGACCCCAGCAGATCGCCGGTGAGGCAGGCCGAATGGAGGCGCGTCAGCACCGGCATTCCCGGTGCCGGATCGCCGATCACGATGGCGAGATGCTCGGCGCCGCCATCGCTGGGACGGAAGGTGATGATCCGCGCGTTCTCCGCGCCGGCCAGCGGTACCCGCGCCTCGCTCACGGCGATCAGGCTGCGGCTCGCCAGGGTCTCGTAGCTTGCGATATCGCCGACGCCGACATAGAGGATGTCCTCTGCAGCGGCGAAGGCGCGTCCGTCGCCGGCTTCGGCGGGCAGCAGGCCGAGCACCACGGCCGGCAACAGGCGCGCCTGCTTGGCAAGCGCGATGGCGGCCTCGCCATAGGCGGCGAGGTTGCCGGTCGCGACGGTCGCCAGCGGCAGGCGATGGACCGCCGGCGCTGCGGGAGAAGCGGTCGGGTCGGCGAGACGGCGCACCAGATCGGCCTCGCTCTCGGGCCCGACCGGGACGATGCAGATATCGAGCCGGCCGGCGGCGACGCGGCTTCCCGGCACCAGACCGAGGGCGACGGCGCGATGGGCGGTCAGCGCCAAGTGGGCCCGCCCGCCCGGAAGCAGGGTGAGAAGGCGCCCCAGATCCTCCGCCTCCGTCGTCTCGCCGGCCAGCACCAGCGCCGCGGCGGCGCCATCGCCCACCACCACAGGGGCGCCCCGGCGCAGCTCGGCGATGGCTCGGTCGACGGCGGCGAGGCGGCGGCTGGTCCAGCTGTCGTTGTCGGATTTGTCAGGCATTCGGCGGCACTCGGAATCGGCTCCCGCAGCGGCTTGCGCCCGGAGGGCAGGGGGTGTTATCTCACCTTGCGCAAGCATTTCCAACCCTGACGCAGCGCCGTTTCTGGCGCTCGCGCGGGTGAACGGCGGGACAATTCGATGACTTCGGCGGCGATGGATCGGCCGGCCACGAACCGGCGCCTGCTTCTGGTCGACGATGACAAGGCCCTGCGCCAGTCCCTGGCCGAACAGCTCCGGCTGGTCGAGTCTTTCGATTGCCGGGAAGCGGAGACGGGCCGCGGCGCTCTCGACATTGCCGCCAAGGAGCGCTTCGACGCGGTTCTGCTGGATATAGGCCTGCCGGACATGGACGGGCGCGAGGTTTGCCGCCTCCTGCGCCGCGCCGGCGTCTCGGCGCCGATCATCATGCTGACCGCCGCCGATACCGATGCCGATACTATCCTTGGCCTCGATTCCGGCGCCAATGACTACATCACCAAGCCCTTCCGCATGGGCGTCCTGCTGGCTCGCCTCAGGGCGCAGCTGCGCCAGCATGCCCAGAGCGAGGACGCCATCTTCACCATCGGGCCCTATACCTTCCGGCCCGCGGCCAAGATGCTGCTGGATCAGACCGGCAAGAAGAAGATCCGTCTCACCGAGAAGGAGACGGCGATCCTCAAATATCTCTACCGCGCCGGGCCGCGGGTGATCGGCCGCGACACGCTGCTGGGAGAGGTCTGGGGCTACAATGCCGGGGTCACCACCCACACCTTGGAGACCCATGTCTATCGGCTGCGCCAGAAGATCGAGCGCGATCCGACCCAGGCCGAAATCCTGGTGACCGAGCCGGGTGGTTACCGGCTGGTGCCTTAGTCTATATCGACGCCGCGGCCGCGCGCCGGCTCACCCGCAGCATCGCGATGAGGACCGCGGCGAGCAGCGTTGCCGCCAGCGTAGTGCTGCCGAATAGCGGCCAAGCCGCGCTCCAGCCGCCCAGCAGCTTGGTCGCTTCGGCCAGCAGGATCGGTCCCAGGAAGACACCGATATTGCGCCCGGTCATGATGAACCCGAAGGCCGTGGGGGCGCCGGCCCGGCCCATGATGGCGCCCGGCAGCGCGAAGAGGCAGGTGGGCGTGATGACGGCGCCGATTCCGTAGA
>DATFRE010000206.1:0-2965 GCA_035263545.1 Dongiaceae bacterium | reverse complement strand
CTCTTCACCGCCATCGGCATTCTTCTGGCCCTGATCGAGCGCCAGCGCTCCGGCCGCGGCCAATGGCTCCACAGCTCCCTGCTCCAGACGCAGATCGCCATGCTGGATTTCCAGGCGGCGCGCTGGCTCGTGGCCGGCGTGGTCCCGGGCCAGGCGGGCAACAACCATCCCATGGCGATCACCACCGGCCTGTTCCAGACCGCCGACGAGCCGATCAATGTCTCAGCCGATCCGCAGCAGATCTGGGAGCGCTTCTGCCACGCCGTCGAAGGCGAGGACCTCCTCGAAGATCCCCGCTTCGCCACCGACAAGCTGCGATCGGAGAACGGCGCCGCGGTGGTCGAGGCGATGACCGCGAAGCTCGCCAAGCGCAAGGGCCGCGACTGGATCGAGATCCTGAACCATGCCGGCGTGCCTTCGGGGCCGATCAACCGCATCGACCAGGTCTTCGCCGATCCGCAGGTGCAGCATCTTGGCATGGCGCGCCCCGTGACCCACCCCGTCCTCGGCGAGATCGATCTCGTGGGGCAACCGGTGACGCTCACGCGCACGCCGAGCCGCATGGAGAGTGCCGCACCCGAGCCCGGCGAGGCGACGGAGGAGGTGCTGCTGGCGCTGGGCTACGGCAAGGCGGAGATCGAAGCGCTTCGGGAAAAACAGGTGGTCTGAAGAACATGACCGGCGGATCAGAGAAGCTCATGGCGCGGCGCGATGGGGCGGTCGGCTGGATCACCCTCAACAATCCGGCGCGGCTGAACGCGCTCTCTCTCGACATGTACGAGGCACTGGGACAGTGGGTCGATGAATTCGCGGCCGACGCCGCCATCCGCACCATCATCCTGACCGGCGCGGGCGATCGCGCCTTCGCCTCGGGCGCGGACATCTCCGAGTTCGAGCAGAAGCGGGCCTCGGCCGAGGCCATCGCCCATTACGACAAGATCTCCGATGCCGCCTGCCTGAAGCTCGAGCTCTGCGAAAAGCCGACCATCGCCATGATCCGCGGCTACTGCATCGGCGGCGGCATGGATCTGGCCTCGCGCTGCGATTTCCGCATCGCCGCTGCGGAATCGACCTTCGGTGTGCCGGCGGCCCGCCTCGGCCTCGGCTATGGCTTCGTCGATGTGAAGCGCCTGGTCGATCTCCTGGGCCCCGCCGCCGCCAAAGAGATTCTCTATACGGGCCGGCGCTTCACCGCGACCGAAGCCTTCTACATGGGATTTCTCACCAAGGTCGTCCCCACCGATGGGCTGGCTGCGGCCGTCGGCGAGCTGGCGGAGAGGCTGGCCGCCAACGCGCCGATGACCATCCGGGCCATGAAGCGCTGCATCGCCGAGGCTATCAAGGATCCCGCCGAGCGCGACATCGCCCTCTGCCGCCGGCTGGTCGAGGCCTGCTTCGCCAGCGAGGATTATGTCGAAGGCCGGCAGGCCTTCATGGAAAAGCGCAAACCCGCCTTCAAGGGCCGCTGAGCCCGATTCTCTTGGTGCTACCAGCACAGGCTATTGACAAATACGTCATTTGCGTATATCCTGATAATCTAATCTGGAGTGGCACGCCCGCGGCGTGCCCCGTCGGCACGCAAACCCTGGGCGATGACACGACCCATCCACAACGCGGCTGGCGGATCCGTTGCGGCTGTCCGTTCAGCATGCCTGCATCAAGGCGGGTTTGGCTGTAAATCCACTGCAGAAACAGCCAAGCGGGACTGCAGATTCACTGCAGAAGCAGATGGCGGGGCGGCCCGCGCCGCATTCCCCCCCTCGGCGCGGGCGGGCCGGGGTGCGTGGGCCACAGCATAAAAGAAAACCCTGCCGAACCAGAGGGAACGGCAGGGCGAGGGGGGTGACGCCCGGCTGTCTCAGCAGAGGAGCAGCCGAGCGTCCGCCGGAAAGTGTCTATTTCACCGTCACGCCGACGGCGGAATCCCATTGCTTGGTGATGACTTCCTTGGCCGTGCCCTGCTGCGCCAGGCTGGGGAAGAGCGCCTTGTCATAGGCCTCGGCGGGCGGGAGCTTCGCCAGCAGATCCGCCGGGACTTTGTTGTTCTTGACCAGGTCCTGGAAGCGGATCGGGTGGCAATAGCCCTTCAGCCATTGGAGTTGCACCGGATCGGAATAGAGCCACTCCATCCACAGCTTGCCGGCATTGGGATGGGGGGCGTAGGCACAGATGGCCTGGATGTAGACGCCCGCGACCACGCCGGTCTTGGGCACCACGATCGCGACCGGCGGATTGCCCTTGAGGGTGTCGCGATCGCCCAGCGCCAGATAGTCCCAGCGCACGCCGACGGGCGTGCTGCCCTGGGCGAGGGTCGCGGCCGAGATGTCGACAGGCACGAAATTGCCCGCCTTGTTGAGCTTCGCGAAGTAGTCGAGGCCGGCGGTGGCCGCCTTGTCCACATCGCCATTGGTCGCCGAGAGGCCGGCGGCGAAGACGGTCTGGATCGATTCGTTGGAGCTGCGCGGATCGCCGCCGATGGCGACGGCATTCTTGTACTCGGCGCCGAGGAGATCGGCCCAGTCGGCCGGCATCTTCTTCACCAGGTCGGCATTGATCTCGAAGGCGAGCACGCCGTAATAGTCGCCGTACCAGTAGCCTTCGGCATCCTTCTGATCCTCGGGGATCGTGTCCCAGGTCGAGACCTTGTAAGGCTGCAGCAGGCCGTCGGCCTTGGCCGATGGGCCGAAGGAGAGGCCCACATCGATGACGTCCGGCGCCTGCGGACCCTTGTTGCCCTTGTTGGCCTTGATCGCCTCGATCTCGTCGCCGGAGCCGGCATCGGGATTGAGCTCGTTCACCTTGAGGCCGTAGGCCGCCTTGAAGCCGTCGATGATGGCGCCGTAGCCGCACCAGTCATGCGGCAGCGCGATCGTGGTGAGCTGGCCCTCGGCCTTGGCAGCTGCGACGAGCTCGTCAAGCGACTGCGCCGAGGAAATCGCCGTCGACGTAAACAGGGTCGCGGCTG
>DATFRE010000205.1:0-4198 GCA_035263545.1 Dongiaceae bacterium | reverse complement strand
TGACAATATTTGGGAAGATCTCCCACAGCATGGTCCGGCTCCGCGCCATGCCGATCGCCTCAGCGAAGCGGACGAAGTCCTCCTCCGCCACCCGGAGGGTCGCGGCCCGGGCGACGCGGGCGACCTGGGGCGCGTGGATCGCGGCTACCACCAACACAATGAGCCAGGGCTCGGGCCCGATCAGGCTGACGAAGAGCAGGGCCAGGATCGTCTGGGGAAAAGCCAGCGCCACGTCGAGCAGGCGCATGATGAACTCGTCGGCCGTTCCCTTGACATAGCCGGCGGCGAGCCCGAGCACCGCGCCGCCCAACACGCCGATCAAGGTGGCAGCCGCCGAAAGTCCGAGGATCTCGTATCCGCCGCAAAGCACGCGGGAAAGGACGTCGCGCCCCAGCATGTCGGTGCCGAGCCAGGCGCTGGTCGAAGGTCCCTGGAATGGGATGCCGACGAATTCCGTAGGCGAGCGTGTCGCAAGGAACGGTCCCAGGAGCGCGACCAGGATGACGGCGGCGGCGCAGATGAATCCGACGGCGCCGAGGCCCCTCCCACCGAGCCGGCGCAGCCGGACCGGCTTCGGCGCGTGGTCTAGGGCTTCCGCCATTCGCCGGTCCTGAGCTTCGGGGTCACCAGCACGGCGATGACGTCGGCGATGATGTTGACGACGACATAGAAGGCCGCCAATAGCACGGTGATGAACTGGATCATCGGGATGTCGCGGGTAAAGACCGCGTTCACCAGCCCCTGGCCAATGCCGGGAAAGCCGAAGACATATTCGACGACCACCACCCCGCCGGCCAGATAGGCGAAGGTGAGGGCCACCACCTGCACCGTCGGCGCGATCGCATTGGGCAATGCATGGCGGAGGATCAGCCGGCGCTGCGCGATGCCCTTGAGCCGCGCCATCTCGATATATTCGCTCTCCAGCACCTCGATCATCGAACTGCGCATCATGCGGAAGATGTAGGGGAACACGGCGATCACCAGTGTGAGCGTCGGCAACACGAGGATGCGCGGGGTGTCCCAGACCGAATGGCCGGGAAAGACCAGCGAGACCGGCGGCAGCCAATGCAGGACCACGGTGGCGAAGAGGATGATGAGTCCGATGCCGATGACGAACTCCGGCACCGCCGCCATCGCCAGCGCCGTGACCGAGACGCCGGTGTCGAAGGGCCGGTTGTGGCGGATGGCTGCGGCGATGCCGAAGGCGATAGCGAGCGGCACGCCAATCGCGCCGACGATGACCAGCAGGCTGAAGGAATTAGCGATGCGCGGGGCGGCGAGCTGATAGACGCTCTGGGGCGTCACTAGCGAGGTGCCGAGATCGCCGGCGAAGAGTCGGGAGAGCCAGATCCAGTATTGCGTCAGCGCCGGGCGGTCGAGATGGAGTTGCAGGCGCAGCGCCTCCAGCCGCTCGGGCGTGGCGCTGCGGCCCAGCACGGCGCGGGCCGCATCGCCCGGCAGGATCTGAGTCGCGGCAAAGACGACGATTGAAACCAGCAGCAGGGCGAGCGCCCCCAGCAGGAGCCGGCGGCCGAGGAAGCCCAGCAGCGGATGGCGCAAGCTCATGGCGCCGGATGATAGCGCAATCGCCAGGCTACCATAGGCTGCCGTGGGAGACGGTCACCGCCTCAGCATTGACGGCGGCGGCGTCATCGCTGGCGAGGAAGGCGATGACCCGGGCGATGTCCTCCGGCTCCAGCACCTTGCCGCCGGGATATGAGGCTTCCCGCTCGGCCCAGACCTGGGCCACGCTCACCCCGCGGCGCTGGGATTCCCGGACCGCATCCTGCTCCGCCATCTCGGTGCGCACCCAGCCGGGCAGCACCGCATTGCAGGTGGCGCCGATCCGTGCGAGGTCCTGGGCCGCGGCCCGCATCAGCCCGAGCAGGCCATGCTTGGAGGCGCAATAAGCCGACATGGCCGGCGCGCCCACCTCGCCCGCCGTCGAGCTCACCATGATGACCCGGCCCCAGCCCGTCTCTTTCATGTCGCGGGCCGCAAGCCTTGTCAGCTCGAAGGGCGTATCGAGGTTGAGGGCCAGCGTCGCCCGCCAGTTCTCTCGCTCCTCCTCCCAGATCGGCAGATCGAGAAAACCGCCGCGCCCGGCATTGTTCACCAATATAGCGACGGGTCCCAGGCGCCGATGGGTCTCCTCCATTACACGCTCGCAGGCCTCCGCCGTCTCCAGCGAGAGCGCGAGAGTCTCCAGGCACGCCTCCCTCGCGAGTTCGGTAAGGCGCGCCTCGCTACGCGCCACTGCCATCACCCGGGCACCGCGCTCTGCAAGCAGCGCCGCCGTCGCCCGGCCGATCCCGCTGCTGGCGCCGGTGACCAGCGCGACTCGGCCAGAGAGATCCTTGGTGTTGCCCGCGGTGCTCATTGAGCCGCCGCCTTGCTATCCGAATGTACGATGCGTCGGAGGCTAGCGACCATGCCCGCAGGATCGCGCGCACCCCAGACATTCCGCCCGAAAGCCACCCCCGCCGCCCCTTGCGCCACCGCGGCCTCAACTTGGCGCAAAAGCCCGGCGCGATCCTTTGCCAGCGCGCCGCCTGCAAGGATCACCGGCACGCCGCAAGCGGCGGAATCGGAGACGCCCTCGACCGGGATGGGCATGGTGGTTTTAATGACATGGGCCCCCAGCTCCGCCCCGGCGCGCGACGCCGCCGCGATCGCCTCGGGAGCGGCAGGATCGGGAAACATGGCGCATTCGATCGGCATGATCTCGCAGACATAGTCGAGGCCATGGCGGTCGCAGGCGGCTGCCACCTGGCCCGCGACCCGGAGGGCCTCGAGCTCGAAGGGTGCGCCGAGCTGGACATAAGTTAGCACCGCCTGGACCTCGAGGCGCAGCGCATCCTCCACCGTCCAAGCTGGGACATATTCGGTGAGAGGATAATTGCTGCCGAGAGTGACAGTGGTGAGATCGAGCTTCAGGATCGGCTCCGCCTTGCCGAATGCGGAACGCAGGTCGCGGATGGTGCCGTAGCTGGCGATAACCGCATCAGCGCCCGCCTCGGCCACCTGGCGCAGGATCTTTCCGCGATCCTCCAGCCCGGCACAAGGCCAGGAATAAAGTGGATGGTCGATGGCGACGACGACGGCGCGACCGTCGCCGCTGAGGAAGCCTACCCGACTCATGGAGCCCTCCTCGGTTGGAACATGGTTTTGATGCCGCTGAGATTGCCGCGCTCGGCCAGCACGCGCCCCAGATTGGCGAAGCCGCAATGGCCCGTCACGAGCCGCTCCACGGGAATCTCGCCGGAGATGATCAGCTCCGCCGCCTGGTCATAGCGCTCGCGGCGCTGGTTCGGCGGGGTGCCAATCCATTCGCTTCCGATCAACGCGATTTCGCGGTAGTGGAGAATATTGAGATCGATCGTCGCCTCTGGCCGCGTGCCGAAGCCGGCGAAGAGCACGACCCGCGCCCCCGGCCGGCAGGCCTCGACCGCAGGCATTACCAGCGAGCCTTCGCCGATGGTGAGGATCACCGCATCGGCGCCGCGACCCGCGGACCAGCGCTCCGCCTCCGCCTGCCAGCCCGCAGCATCGATGGCGCGCTCGGCGCCGAACTCGAGGGCGAGCTTGCGCCGCTGCTCGACCGGCTCGACCGCGAGGACCCGCACGCCGATCCGCGCCGCGGCGGCGATGATTTTCAAGCCCATGGAGCCGGCAGCGATGACCACCATCCGCTGCCCGGCTGCGAGCGCCGCCTGGTCATAGACCGCATGCAAGCAATCCGCCAGCGGCTCCAGGAAGACGGCGCGCTCGAGAGGCAAGGCCTCAGGCAGGCGCACCGGCCCGCGCGACCAGGGAATGGCCTCGACGGGGATCACCGCGTAGTCGGCATAGCCGCCATAGGTATCGCCATAGACGCGTTCGCCCACGCGCCAGCCGGCCACACCCTCTCCCAGCCCGGCGATGCGGCCTACCCATTCATGGCCGGGGTTGAAGGGATAGTGACCATCATTGACGCCGACCTCGAACTTCCTGGGATCGGTGGCGCACACGCCGCAGGCCTCCACCTCCACAAGAAGCTCTCCCGGGCCCGGCGCCGGAACCGGAACGGTCTCGACCCGCAGGTCGCGTATCCCATGCAGCCGCGCAACCCGCATCGATCCTCTCCTCATGACACCTCCTGTGAGAGCTTCGCGAGCGCATGCATCGAGCCCGCCAGCGCCGGGTAGAGCCCACGATA
>DATFRE010000204.1:0-3667 GCA_035263545.1 Dongiaceae bacterium | reverse complement strand
TGGAGGAGAGCGCAATCTCCTCCTCCACCAGCCCTCTCAGGCTGTTGCGGATATCCTCCATTGCCGTCAGGCCGATATCGGTCAGGACGATCTGACGCGCCGCTTCGAAGCCCTGTTTTTTCGCGGCCTCGATGGTCTCTGCCAGCTCCCCGAGCTTTTTGTGGATCGAGCCCTCGATGGTCTGCAATCGATTCAGGCGGAGGGGATCGCCCGCCAGCAGCCTCTTCAGCGTGTCGAGCATGTCCGGAATGGAGGTCAGAGCCCGGTTGTAGGGCGCGAGATACTGGTCGTTCTGGGTCAGGATGTAGCCGCGCTGGCCGGTCTCCGCCGCCTGGATCTGGGTATAGAGCGCCTGGGCCGCCCGAATGGTCTGAAAGGTGTGGACCAGGCTCTCGCGCTCGGCGTTCGATTCCGCCGTAAAGCGGAAGGCCAGGATGCCGCAGATGGCAAGGAGCAGAACGACCAGGACCAGTCCTGCGAGAAGCGTCTTCTCCAACAGCCGCATCTGCTGCGAGCCCCTGCAAATCAGATGCCGAGACTACGGAGAAAGGCCGCCTACGCCAAGAAACAAGGAAATGTCGCAGCTGTGCGGAGCATCTACCGGACCCGCGCGGCCCCCCATGCGCAATGACGAGGGGTTCAGTGGCGCTCGGGCTCGATGAGGCGAAGCTCCGCTTGCCGCTCGCCGCATTTCGAGCAGCGCAGCAGCCGGCGCAGTGCTGCGAGGGAGCGGTCATAGCCCAACCGTTTCGCCAGCCCCAGCGGCGACAGGCTCGCCCTGTGGCGACAATGGCGGCAGGTCACCCAGATATGCAGCCCGTCCATCAGGATATCGCCCAGCACCCGGCGCTCCGGTGGATCCCGGTGAGTGGTCGGCTTGGCGCGCAGCCTCGCGTCCATGAACGAATTATGTTCATGTTTTGTTCTAGAGAGTCAACCCGTCCAGACCCTTGATTTTGGCCTAGGCTGCGGCCTTGCCGAGAAGCTGCTTCGCTGCTGCCGCCAGGGGGCGGGCTCCCTCGTCATAGTCCTGCCAAGCCTTGCTGCGGGCCATGAGTCGGGGAACGGTCCTGAGCGTGTAGTCCTTCGGGTCCAGCCCTGCTTTCACCTGGGGCCAGGTGAGGGGCATGGAGACGGTGGCGCCCTCGCGCGCCCGGGGCGAGAGAGGGGCGACGGCGGTCGAGGTCACATCGTTGCGGAGATAATCGAGAAAGATGCGCCCGTCGCGCTTGGCCTTGGACATGTTGATGAGATAGCGCTCCGGGCTGTCGGTGGCCATCCGGTTGCAGAGCTCGCGCGCGAAGGCCTTGGCCTGGGCCCAGTCGAGCTCCTTCCTGGATTTGGCGAGCGGCACCGTGACATGCAGCCCCTTGCCACCGGTGGTCTTGCAGAAGCCGACAAGCCCCAGCTTCTCCAGCCGGTCGCGGAGCTCGCGCGCCGCCTCAATCACGGCGGCGAAGGCCACGTCGGGTGCGGGATCGAGATCGAAGACCAGCCGCCCCGGCACCTCGGGCTCGCCGGGTCGGCAGTTCCAGGGATGGAGCTCCAGGGCGGCGGTCTGGGCGAGTGCTGCCAGCCCCTCCACCCGGTCGACCTGCAGATAGGGTTTCGGCTCGTCGCCGACCTTCACCCCCACCAGCAGCTTCGACATGCCGGCCGCGAGATGTCGCTGGAAGAAACGCTCGCCGGTGATGCCTTCGGGGCAGCGCAGGATAGAGCAGGGCCGGCCCTTGAGATGCCGCATCATCCACTCGCCCATGGCCTCGTAGTAGTGCGCGAGGTCGAGCTTGGTGAGCGGACCCTCGCCGCCGCTCTTCGGCCAGAGCACCTTGTCGGGATGGGAGATCGTCGCGCCCATGACCACGGGCTTGCCCTTGGCAGCACTGCTCGATGACGGCATGGGGTCCTCCTCGGTCTCTTGCCTGGACGCCGCAGCGGGCGCGGCAGCCTTCGTCGCGCGCGCCGGCTTCTCTGCTTCCACATCGGCGGCGGGCTTGTCCTCGCGCAGCCCCTTGAAGGCTGCGTGGCGGGCCATGCCATCGCCCGTCCAGCCGGCGAACTCGATCTCGGCCACCAGCTCGGGCCGGACCCAATGCATCTTGGCGCCGCTACGCCGCGGCAGTACCTGGCCTATGAAGGGTGATTGCTTGGCCTCCAGCGGCTTCAGCCGCTGCATCACCTTCTGGGCCGTCGCCTGGGTGAAGCCCGTGCCGACCCCGCCGATATAGACGAGACGCCGACCGCGATGGACGCCGACCTGCAGCGAGCGCAGACGTCCGGCTTCACCCTCGAGCCAGCCGCCGATGATGACCTCATGCCCGGGGCGGCATTTGATCTTGTACCAGCTGTCGTGGCGTCCCGATTGATAGGGGGCATCCAGGTGTTTGGAGATGATCCCTTCGAGCGACATGCGCCGGGCGGATTCGAGGACGGCGGCACCGTCCGTCTCGAAATGCTCGACATAGCGCAGGAGCTTGCTCTGGTCCTTGCCCAGCGTCTCGAGCAGCGCATGAAGCCGCGCCTTGCGCTCGCGGAGCGGCAGGTCGCGCAGATCCTGGTCACCTTCGAACAGAAGGTCGAAGGCGAAGAAGATCAGGTCCTCCGTCTTCCCCTCCGAGAGCGCGGCCTGGAGGGCGGAGAAATCCGGCGCGCCGTGATCGTCCAGCGCCGCGACCTCACCGTCGATGATCGCATCGGGCAGGCGGGCGGCCGCCTTCTCGATGGCCGGGAATTTGCGGGTCCAATCCAACCCCGCACGAGTCTTCAACGTCACGCGGCGGCCATCGATGCGCATCTGGATGCGATAGCCGTCGAACTTCACCTCGTGCCCCCAGCCGATGCCGCCGGGCGGGCGCTCCACCGGCTTGCAGAGCTGCGGCTCGATGAAATCCGGCATCGGGGCGGATCGCGGCCCCAGCTTGCGCGGCTGGGTCTGCTGCAGCTTTTCGCCACCGCGCGCGGCAGTCTTTCGCGCCGCGGCGGAGATCCGCTCGCGAAGGGTTCTGGGGCGTTCTTCGGCCTCCTCGGGGCGGTTGGAGTGCCATACGGCATCGGCCCGCGCCACCTTGCTGCTCGCCAGCATGAAGGGCTTGGGTGCCCGGCCTTTGCCGGCGGCGATGGCATCGAGGCTCCGGTTCGAGGCGACGGAGCGGTCTTGCGCCAGCACCGATTCGCCCTCGCCGGGCCGGGCGAACTGGTCCTTGTGCTTGATGAGCAGCCAGTTGGTCCGCTTGCCGCCGAACCGGTCGCCTTTCATGCGGACCAGCACCCAGCTGCCGTGGAGCTTCCGGCCCTCGAGGCTGAATTTCAGATCGCCGGCAGCGAGCGCCTCCTCGGGCGACCGGTTTCCTTCGGGTATCCAATAGCCGCGATCCCAGAGCATCACGGTTCCGCCGCCATACTGGCCTTCGGGGATGGTGCCTTCGAAATCGCCATAGTCCAGCGGATGGTCCTCGACCTCCACTGCGAGGCGCTTGTCCTGGGGATCGAGGGATGGGCCGCGCGTCACCGCCCAGGACTTGAAGACGCCGCCGAGCTCGAGACGGAAATCGTAGTGCAGGCGCGTGGCGTCATGCTTCTGGATCACGAAGCGCAACCGGTCCGCTGCCTTCACCTTTTCCCGGCCGCTCGGCTCGCGCGTCTTGGAGAAGTCACGCTTGGCGCGATA
>DATFRE010000203.1:0-11201 GCA_035263545.1 Dongiaceae bacterium | reverse complement strand
ACCGGCAGCAGGCGCTCGCCTGCTGAATGGGCGGGCAGGGAACGGAGCCGTAGGAGCAGAAGACGCAGCAGTCGCCGGGCTTGGGCTGAAGCAGCGCTCTGCAGCCGCGGCAGTCATAGAAGAACTGGCAGGCGTCCATCGGCATTTGCTCGGTCTCCTGGTGCCCGCAGCTCGGACAGGTAATGACCGAGTGATCGATCACGGGCTCACCCTGGAGGGGTAGCCGGCCTGCGTCGTCGCCGAGGTCAATGCATCCGGTGCGGTTTTCTGGTCGTCATAGGTGACGGTCGCGGTCTTCTGCTCGAATGAGACGACCACCTTCTCCACGCCTGGAATTTTGGCAAGGCTCTGCTTCACAATATAGGGGCAGGCATCGCAATACATGTTCTCGACGGCGAGTGTCACGGTTCGCTCGGCGGCCGAAGCGACTGCGCTGGAGAGAGCAATCATAGCCAGCACGCTTGAGGCAAGGATGCGCATCATCGTTTTCTCCATCCTCCCTGATCACGCTCCCAACAACGCCCGGGCCAGATAGGGAAAGGCGATGGCTGAAGCAATGAGGGTCGTGGCGGCCCAGAGCGCCAGCTTCACGCCACGCCTTGGGAGCGGACGGGCGCACAGCCTGCCATCGGCGCAGGCAGCATCCCGCCGCCGGTAGACCAGGTAGTACCCTGTTCCAAGGAAGATCAGGGTGGCGGCGATGAAAATCGGCTGGTAGGGCGCAAGCGCCGTCAGATCGCCGATCCAGGCGCCGCCGATGCCGAGCGCGAAGAGCACGAGCGGGATGATGCAGCAGGAGGTCGCCGCAAGCGCGCCGAGCATCCCGCCGGCGGCGACGAGGCCCATCCGGCGGCCTTCGGCTCGCTCGGCCGCGCTGACTGCGCCTGCGCCCGGTCGGCTCATCGCTCATTCCTCCACACGGAGATAGCAGTGGTAGGATGGAGCCTGTAGCGACTACAGGTACAAGGGGTTCCGGAAATGCCGCCGATCACGCTTCCGCGAGACTCGACCCTCAGCATCGGAGCGCTTTCGAGGCGGACGGGGGTCAATATCGAGACCATCCGCTTCTACGAACGCATCGGCATCCTCGCGAAACCGCCGCGCAGTGCGGCGGGCCATCGCATCTACAGTCAGGCGCAGCTGATGCGCCTCGGATTCGTCCGCCGCAGCCGCGAGCTCGGCTTCTCCCTCGATGAGGTGCGTCGATTGCTGAAGCTCGTCGACGGTGGGCGCTATACCTGCGCCGAGGTCAAAACCATCACCCTCGACCATCTCGCAGAGATCCGCCGCAAGATCGCCGATCTACGTCGTCTCGAGCGCACCCTCGCGGCCACGGCCGGCAAGTGCCGGGGTGGCAAGGTGCCGGAATGCCCCGTCATCGAAGCGCTATTCCAACCCTAGCAGCGCGCGCCCTGGCTTGTGGTCATGTTCGCATGGCTGCCGCCCGTTTCAGTTGCCGGGGTAGGGCAGGACGAACTGGAGATTGAACGACGGCGGTGCGGAATAGACCGGCGGTGCTGGCGGATAGTAGTAGGTGGGAGGCGGCGGCGCATAGTAAACGGAGGGTGGGGGCGCGTAATAGGTGGTGCCTCCATAGACATAGACACCCCGGTTGCCGTTCCATTCGCCCTGGTCGTCGTCATTGCCGCCGCCATACCAGCCCTGATGGTCGCCATCGTCATCGGCCGCCGCGGGTTTCAGCGTGATGGTCGCGGTTGCTGTCACCAGGGCTACTACGAGGGCCAGCTGGCCCATCCGATGGCCGAGTTGACGGGTTAGAGTCATAGCTACTCCTCGGAGTATGGCCATCAGCTGCTTTGATGGCCGGAAAGCCCCTCGTCACTCTACGGATATAGGCAATGCAGAGGAAGACTTCGTGGCAAAATATAGCTTCGGCTCGGCCGTACCCTGCGCTTGAAGCAGGTTCCAAATGCACTTGGGCTTTCCTATGCTCCGCGGCGTCCTTAAAAGAGCGGAGCTGTGATGTCGAGCTATGATGCCCTGGCGACCGGCTGGGTGAATTCGCTTTCCGGGAATTGGCGGTCTCTGGACCTGGCACTGATCGCGGTGACGACGGTTGGCGTTCCGGCGATGATTCTGTCGGTGGCGCTGCGGTGGTGGAGCCCGATCGATCGAACCCGGGAGCGCCATGCAGCCGTGGCGGCGGGCTTGTCCTTCATCCTGGGCCTTACGCTGAATCAAGTGCTGCTGCTGTTTGCCCATCGCGTCAGGCCCTACGATGCCGGCGTCACCCATCTCCTCATCGCGCCGAGTCGCGACCCCTCCTTTCCCTCGGACCACGCCACGGCCGCCTTTTCCATCGTGTTCGCTTTCATGCTCCAGAAGCGGTTCTTGAGGGCCTTTCTGTTTTCCCTCGTGGGTTCTCTCCTGGTGCTCTCCCGGGTCTATCTCGGCATTCACTATGTCGGAGACATCCTGGGCGGCATGCTGACGGCATTCGTCGCGGCTTCGGTTGTCCCGCTCGTGTACCTGGAGGGAACGAGCTTTGATCGCTGGATTACCAGCATATTGTAGGTATCGGGCATTCCGTCATGTCAGGGCCGGCGAACGCCGCGATCGACGGGAAGGGCCGCCTCTATCATCGGCTCTTTGTCGTGGCCGTCGTGCTCAAGGGCCTGAATGGTCTGGCCGAGCTCGTTGCCGGCGCTTCCATACTGGCTATCGGTCACGCCGGCCTGAATGGCATTGTGATGCTCCTGACGGCGCGAGAGCTCTCCGAGGACCCGACCGATCTGGTCGCCAACCTGTTGCGGCGATGGTTCGCGCAGTTGAGCGCCGATGCCGAACTGTTCGCCGCGGTCTATCTCCTGACGCATGGCGTTGTGAAGATTGTCCTCGCGACATGCCTGCTGCGTGAGAAGTCCTGGGCCTTTCCCGCGGCGGCGGCATTCTTCGCGCTCTTCATCGCCTATATGAGCTATCGGCTGGCGCTTGGCCGGTCGTGGTCGATTGCGGCCTTTTGCCTGTTCGACCTGGTCACGCTCTTTCTGGTGCTGCATGAGTGGCGCGCCTCGGTCGAAGCGGGACGCAGGGTCTAGCGAATCTGAGATCCTTGTCGGGGGCGTGGCACCGCTAGGCTTGGCCAGGTTGACAATCGTGCGTGGCGAAACAATCGCTTGCCGGCGACCAATTCTGCACCGAAATACGCGTCAGCCGCGACCAAAGACCTCCTCAAAGCTGCCGCGGAGCGCGCTGTCGAGCTCGGGCATGGAGATGAGGATGCCAAGCTGATGGAGCGAGGTCACTCCCAGGGCCCCGCCGGCGATCCCGCAGGGCACGATGCCGGAGAAATGCTCGAGGGTCGGGTCGAGATTGATCGCGATGCCGTGCATGGTCACCCAGCGCCGGATGCGCACCCCGATCGCGGCGATCTTGTCCTCCCGGCCGCCGCCGCGGTCGACCCAGATGCCGATCCGGCCTGCCCGCCTTTCGCCGCGGATATTGAAACGGGCGAGCGTACGGATGATCCATTCCTCCAGATCGCGGACATAGGCCCGGACGTCGTCGCGGCCTCGGGCCTTGAGATCCAGCATGACATAGCCGACCCGCTGGCCTGGCCCGTGATAGGTGTACTGGCCACCCCGGCCGGACCGGTAGACCGGGAAGCGGTCAGGCACCAGCAGATCGGCCAGCTTGGCGCTGGTGCCGGCGGTATAGAGGGGGGGATGCTCCAGAAGCCAGACCAGCTCCTGGGCCTCGCCCGCCCGGATGGCGGCCGCCCGGGCCTCCATGACCTCGAGGGCGGCCTCATAGCCGGTCGGGGCGTCGTCGATCCGCCATTCCATGAGGTCCGAAGGGGTTCCTTGGGGGCCTGCGCTTCCGCTTGCCTGGGGCTGGCCGATTTGGTATTCCCGGCGGCGCCGAATTACAAGTATGCGGTCGTGGCGGAACTGGTAGACGCGCAGCGTTGAGGTCGCTGTGGGGCAACCCGTGGAAGTTCGAGTCTTCTCGACCGCACCATCATCCGAGTAGTCTCCGAGGAGAGGAGCCATGTCCTCGGGGGCCGGCGCTCTAAGCCAGCATCTTTTCCATTCGCAGGACCTTCAGCCCCTCCTCGGCCTGTTCGCCGCGGAGCTGGAAACCGTGCCTCCGATAGAACGAGACGCCCCTGAGATTGTCCGCCTCGACGGAGAGCCGCAGGGCTGTCGACCCCGGATAGGCTCGGATCACGGCGTCGAGCAACCGGCTGCCGACACCCCGGCGCTGCCAGCGAGGCAGGACATAGAGCCTGAGCAGCATCACGATCGGTGGCTGATGGGAATTCGCGAAGGCATGTCCGACGAGCCTGCTTTCATGAGCCGCCACCAGGAATGAGGCACCGGGCGTTTGAAGCTGCTTGGCCAGCAATTCGGGCGCATGCCACTGCGCGGTGATTTCGGTCACCCTCTGATGACCGATAAGGGCGTCATAGGTGTCGTGCCAGGTCTCGACCAGGATTTCGCGGACCTGCTCGAGATCTGCCGCCGTCGCAGGCCGTATGAGAACATCCGAGGTCATTCCGTCTCCTGCGCTGCTGCTTCTTCGGCTCTCGATCCCGATTCCGGCTTGTTCGCGGATGCGGGAGATGGTACTTACGCATGCAGCCGTAAGTGACTGATTAGATTGAATTTCCCGCAAACACGGCAATTTTCCTCCGCCGGCGGGCGGGCGGCAAAGGTGGCATGACCGACAAGCTGAGCGACAGCGCGCTCGAATATCACCGCCTGCCCACGCCGGGCAAGCTCGCCATCGTCGCGACCAAGCCGCTGGCCAATCAGCGCGACCTCGCGCTCGCCTATTCGCCCGGGGTGGCCGCGGCTTGCCAAGCCATCGTCGAGGATCCGATGGAGGCGGCCCGGGTCACGGCGCGGGGCAATCTCGTCGCCGTCATCTCCAACGGTACCGCCGTGCTGGGCCTCGGCGCCATCGGCCCCCTCGCCGCGAAGCCGGTGATGGAGGGCAAGGCGGTCCTGTTCAAGACCTTCGCCGGGATCGACGTCTTCGATATCGAGATCGCGGAGCGCGATCCGGACCGGCTGGTGGACATCATCGCCGCCCTGGAGCCCACCTTCGGCGCCATCAACCTGGAGGACATCAAGGCGCCCGAATGCTTCGAGGTAGAGGAGAAGCTGCGCAACCGCATGCGCATCCCCGTCTTTCACGACGACCAGCATGGCACCGCGATCATCGTTGCTGCGGCGCTATTGAACGGGCTGCGCGTCGTCGGCAAGACGCTGGACCAGGTGAAGCTGGTCGCCTCCGGCGCCGGAGCCGCCGCGCTCGCCTGCCTCGATCTTCTGGTCGATCTCGGCCTTCCCATTGCGAACATCACGGTGACCGATATCGCCGGCGTGGTCTTCGAGGGCCGGCAGGAGCTGATGGACCCGCGCAAGGCGCGCTATTCCAGGAAAACGAAGGCGCGCAGCCTGGGAGAGGTGATCGGGGATGCGGATATCTTCCTCGGGCTTTCGGCGCCGGGCGTGCTGAAGCCCGAGATGGTCGAGCGGATGGCGGCCAAGCCGCTGGTCTTTGCTCTCGCCAATCCGACGCCCGAGATTATGCCGGAGGAGGTGCGGGCCGTCCGCCAGGATGCGGTGATCGCCACCGGCCGGTCGGACTATCCGAACCAAGTCAATAACGTCCTCTGCTTTCCCTTCATCTTCCGCGGCGCGCTGGATGTCGGCGCCACCACCATCAACGAAGCGATGAAGAAGGCCTGCGTCGAGGCGCTGGCGGCGCTCGCCCGGGCCGAACCCTCGGACATCGTGGCCCAGGCCTATGGCGGCGAGACGCCGGCCTTCGGCCCCGATTATCTGATCCCCCGGCCCTTCGATCCGCGCCTCATCGTCGAGATCGCGCCCGCGGTCGCCAAGGCGGCGATGGAGAGCGGTGTGGCGACGCGTCCCATCGCCGATTTTCCCGCCTATCGCGACAGGCTGAGCCAGTTCGTCTTCCGTACCGGCCTGGTCATGAAGCCCTTGTTCGACCGGGCCCGGCGCGATCCGAAGCGCGTGGTCTATGCCGAGGGCGAGGATGAGCGCGTGCTGCGCGCTATCCAGACCGTGATCGACGAGAAGCTGGCGCAACCGATCCTGATCGGGCGGCGGCGCGTGATCGAGAGCCGTCTGCGCCAGCTTGGCCTCAGGATCGAGCCGGAGCAGGATTTCGAGTTGGTCGATCCCCAGAGCGACCGGCGCTACAAGGATTACTGGACACTCTATCACAGGCTGATGGAGCGGCGCGGTGTCACGCCCGACGAAGCTCGGACCGAGGTGCGCACCCGCACCACCATCATCGCCGCGCTGATGGTGAAGCAGGGCCATGCGGATGCGATGATCTGCGGTGTCGACGGTCGATATCACCGGCATCTGCGCCATGTGCGCGACATCATCGGCCTGCGCCCGGGCGTGCAGGCGCTCTCGGCGCTCACCGTGCTCGTCTTGCGCAAGGGGGCGTTCTTCCTCTGCGACACCCATGTCATGGCCGAGCCCTCCGCAGAATGCATCGCCGAGATGACCCTCATGGCGGCCGAGGCGGTGCGCCGCTTCGGGATCGAGCCGAAAGCCGCACTTCTCTCCCATTCCAGCTTCGGAACCAGCGACGAGCCCTCGGCGCGCAAGATGCGGGCGGCGCTGGCCCTGATTCTGGCCGCCCAGCCGGATTTCGAGATCGAGGGCGAGATGCAGGCCGAGCTCGCGGTCTCGCCCGAGCTGCGCGAGCGGCTGTTTCCCAACTCGCACCTGTCGGGGCCGGCCAATCTCCTCGTCATGCCCACTATGGACGCCTCCAACATCGCCCTCGGCCTGCTTCGCCAGCTGGGCGAGGGGCTGTCCATCGGCCCCATCCTGATGGGCGTAGCCCAGCCGGCCCATATCGTGACGCCGACGATCTCCGTCCGGGGGCTGGTCAATATGACGGCGGTGACCGTGGCCGAGGCCCAGGCGCATGGCGCGACAAAGTGATCCGCGGGCTGTTCCCGGCCCTGTTGCCTTCGCTTAGGGGGAGGTTACTCTAAGGTCATGAACGGGCTCGATTTCGCTCTCGGGGATACCGTCGACATGCTGCGCGAGCAGGTGGCCGACTTCGCCGCCGCGGAGATCGCCCCTCGCGCCGCGGAGATCGACCGCTCCAACAGCTTTCCCATGGATCTCTGGCCCAAGCTGGGGGCCCTCGGCCTTCTCGGAATCACGGTCGAGGAGGAGCAGGGCGGCGCCGGCATGGGCTATCTCGAGCATGTCGTCGCCATGGAGGAGATCAGCCGTGCTTCGGCGAGCGTCGGGCTCAGCTACGGCGCCCATTCCAACCTCTGCGTCAATCAGCTTCGCCGGAATGGCAATACGGCCCAGCGGGCGAAATACCTGCCCAAGCTGATCTCCGGCGAGCATGTGGGAGCGCTCGCCATGAGCGAGCCGGGTGCGGGCTCCGACGTCGTCTCCATGCGGACCCGGGCGGAGTGGCGTGGCGGACGTTACGTGCTGAACGGCGCCAAGATGTGGATCACCAACGGTCCCGACGCCGATGTCCTCGTGGTCTATGCCAAGACCGATGCCTCCGCCGGACCCAGGGGCATCAGCACCTTCATCGTCGAGAAGGGGATGAAGGGCTTCACCACCTCGCCCAAGCTGGACAAGCTCGGCATGCGCGGCTCCAACACCTGCGAGCTGGTCTTCGTCGATTGCGAGATCCCCGCGGAGAACCTGCTGGGCGGGGCGAACGACGGCGTGCGCGTGCTCATGAGCGGCCTCGACTATGAGCGCGCCGTGCTCGCCGGCGGGCCTCTCGGCATCATGCAGGCCTGCCTGGATGTGGTCCTGCCCTATATCCACCAGCGCCATCAGTTCGGGCAGCCCATCGGCGAATTCCAGCTCATGCAGGGCAAGATCGCCGATATGTACACGGTGATGAATGCCGCCCGCGCCTACGTCTATGCGGTGGCGAGAGCCTGCGATCGGGGTCGGACGACGCGCAAGGATGCAGCCGGCGCCATCCTCTTCGCCGCCGAGAAGGCGACCTGGATGGCGCTCGAGGCGATCCAGTCGCTCGGCGGCAATGGCTATATCAACGACTTCCCCGCCGGCCGGCTGCTGCGCGATGCCAAGCTCTACGAGATCGGTGCCGGCACCAGCGAGATCCGCCGCATGCTGATCGGCCGCGAGTTGTTCAACGAGACGGGGTGAGGGTGATGTCGCTCGAGATGCGCGGATCCTGCGAGAAGTGCGGCAAGCTGCTCTCGGGCGATTCCGCCGAGGCCTATATCTGCAGCTATGAATGCACCTGGTGCGGCCCTTGTGCCGATGCCATGAGCCATGTCTGCCCCAATTGCGGGGGCGAGCTCCTGCGGCGGCCTCGCCGCGCCAAGAAGGACTGATTTCATGACCCGTCGATTGATCTCCTCCGGTTCTCCCTTCGAACGCACGGCCGGCTACTCGCGTGCCGTGGTCGATGGCGAATGGGTGTTCGTGGCCGGCACCACGGGCTTCGACTACGCCGCCATGTCGATTTCCAGCGATCTGGCAGAGCAGGTGCACCAGGCCTTCCGCAATGTCGCGGCCGCCCTGAAGCAGGCCGGCGCGGGCCTCACCGATGTCGTCCGTGCGAACTACATCGTGCCGCGGGCCAAGGACTGGGCAGAGATCGCCCCGCTTCTCGGGCAGTATTTCGGCGAGATCCGGCCCGCCTCCACCGCTATCGTCGCCGGCCTTGTCGACTCGCGCATGCGCATCGAGATCGAGGTGACGGCGCGGCGGCGGGCAAAGGAGCGGCGCAGCCACACCCCGCGCCGCAAGAGAAGCTGACGCCTCAATCCACGGCCGCCGGAAGAGGCCCATGGATCTAGAGCATCAAAGGATGATCCGGGACATGGCGCGCAGCTTCGCCGCCGAGCGCCTCGCCCCTTTCGCGGCCGAATGGGACCGCGAAGCCCGCTTTCCCGCCGAAGCGGTGGCGGCGATGGGCGAACTCGGGCTTCTCGGCATGCTGGTGCCGGAGGAATGGGGTGGGGCTGGGGTCGACTACCTGACCTATGCCCTGGCGGTGGAGGAGATTGCGGCCGGCGACGGCTCCTGCAGCACGATCATGGCCGTCCACAACTCCGTCGGCTGCCTGCCGGTCCTCGGCTTCGGCAGCGAGGCCCAGAAGCGGCGCTACCTGCGTCTGATGGCGCGGGGCGAGATGCTGGCCTGCTTCTGCCTCACCGAACCCGATGCCGGTTCCGACGCCGCGGGAATCAAGACGCGCGCGCGGCGCGACGGCGACAGCTACGTCCTGGACGGTGCCAAGCAGTTCGTCAGCAATGGCAGCAAGGCGGCAATCGCGGTGGTCTTCGCGGTGACCGATCCGGCGGCACGAAAGCGCGGCATCAGCGCTTTTCTGATTCCGACCGACACTCCCGGCTTCAAGGTGACGCGGCTGGAGACGAAGCTTGGCCAGCATGCCTCCGACACGGCCCATATCGTGCTGGAGAACTGCCGGGTTCCCCTCGACGCCCGGCTTGGGGCCGAGGGCCAGGGGCTGAAGATCGCGCTCGCCAATCTCGAGAGCGGGCGCATTGGCATCGCAGCCCAAGCCCTGGGTCTGGCGCGCGCGGCCTATGAGGCGGCGCTCACTTATGCGCGCCACCGGGTGGCCTTCAACAAGCCGATCATCGAGCATCAGGCGGTCGCCTTCCGGCTTGCGGACATGGCGACCAAGATCGAGGCCGCCAGAGCCCTTACCCACGCCGCGGCGCGGGAGCGCGATCTCGGCCATCCCTGCCTGAAGCTCGCCGCCATGGCCAAGCTCCATTCCAGCGAGATGGCGGAGGAGGTCGCCTCCGATGCCATTCAGATCCATGGCGGCTATGGCTATTTGGCGGATTTTCCCGTGGAGCGGATCTATCGCGATGTCAGGGTCTGCAAGATCTATGAAGGCACCAGCGACATTCAGCGCATGATCATTTCCCGCAGCATCGCCGAGGAATGATGGCGATGAGACGCGATATGCGTTTGACGATCACGCCTTTTACGTATATGCTGATGTTCTATCTTGAGGGAAAGGAAGCTCCTGCAGATTTCCTGCAGAAGCAGGCGATGTGGCCGGCAGGCAACAGTCTTTCCTCTTGTTCCGGCGCGGGAAATGTCGGCTTCGGTGCTGTGCTCGGACCTGGACAAGCTCCGCCGCCAGTTGCGGCAGTGGGAGAGGAATGATGGCCGATCCGATCGACTTCTATTTCGATTTCTCCTCGCCCTATGGCTATCTCGCCTCGACCCGGATCGATGCGCTTGCCGCGCGCCATGGTCGCAATGTCACCTGGCGGCCCTTCGTGCTGGGGGCGGCTTTCAAGGTGACGGGCCAGCAGCCGCTGGTCGAGCAGCCGCTGCGCGGGGAATATGCCAAACGGGATTTCGCCCGCTCGGCGCGGCTGCTGGGCGTGCCGTTCAAGCTGCCTGAGCGCTTTCCGTTCTTTGGGCTTGTCGCGAGCCGTGCCTGCTACTGGATCGAGGATGCGGCGCGGGCTCGAGCGCTCGCCAAGGCGATCTATCACGCGGCTTTCGGCGAGGGCCTGGACGTGACGCCGGTGGCGAGCGTTGCCGAGATCGCCCGCAAGCTCGGTATCGAAGGAGTCGAGCAAGGCGTGGAGAAGCCGGAGACCAAGGCGAAGCTGCGCGAAGCCACCGATGAGGCACTGGCCCGCGGCGTCTTCGGCTCGCCCTTCTTCATCGTCGATGGCGAGCCCTTCTGGGGGCATGACCGGCTGGAGCATGTCGAGCGCTGGCTCGCGACGGATGGATGGTAGCGCTATGCTGGCTCTCCGGAACGCAGCGAAGACCGCGGGAATCCAGATCGGCCCATGCCCCAGCTGACATCGGACATCAATCCCCGCTCGCCGGACTTCTGTGCCAATGCGGAGGCGATGCAGGCTGTCGTCGAGGATCTGCGCCGGCAGATCGCCATCGTCGAGAAGGGCGGCGGGGAGAAGGCGATGGCGCGCCATCTCTCCCGCGGCAAGTTCTCGCCGCGCCAACGCATCGAACTGCTGCTGGACCCCGGCACACCCTTCCTCGAGCTCTCCCAGCTTGCCGCGCTCGGAGTCTATGACGAGGAAGTCCCCGCGGCCGGGATCATCACGGGCGTCGGCCGGGTCGAGGGCCGCGAATGCGTCGTCGTGGTGAACGACGCGACGGTAAAGGGCGGCACCTACTACCCGCTGACGGTGAAGAAGC
>DATFRE010000202.1:0-8509 GCA_035263545.1 Dongiaceae bacterium | reverse complement strand
TCGGAAAAAGGCTGCCTGCTGCTCGAATTCCACTACTACGAGCCGCCGAACCCTTGAGGCGTTTCAGCTCGCGCTCCACGGCCCGAATTCGATCCGGTCCGCCAATGCGCCCAGGAACTCCGCGCCGCGGAGCCCGTCGATCAGGCGGTGATCCACCGAGAAGGTGAGATGGAACCCGCGCGCCACTGCCGGCGCGCCGCCGCGGGCGATGACGCGCTCATGGGCGCGGCCCACGGCGAGGATGCTCGATTGGCCGGGATTGATGATGGCTTCGAACCGGTCGATGCCGCTCTTGCCCAGATTGGAGAGCGAGATCGAGGCGGGGGCGGAGTCCGCGGCGCTGAGCCGGCCGGTGCGCACGCGCTGCACGGCATCGCGCCGCGACCTTGCGATCTCCGCCAGCGACCGGCCGCCGAGATCGCTCAGCACCGGGATCATCATGCCGCCCTCGACCGAGACCACGAGGCCGATATCGATGCTGCCCGGCGAGAGCCGCTGCGGCTGGCAGCTCTCCTCGACCCATCGGTCGAGGAGAGCGGGCTGGGCGGCGAGCGTATCGGCCAGCGCCTGGAGCAGCAAGTCGCTGACCGTCACCTTGACGCCGGTCTCACGCTCGATCCTGGGGCCGAGCTCGCGCCGCGCCTGGTCGAGGGCCGTCGTCTCGACCCAGCGGTCGAGGGCGAAGGCGGGAATCGTCCGCCGGCTGAGCGCCACGGCCTCAGCAATTCTGAGCCGCATGGGCGACAGCGCGCTGGGCGCAGCGCTGCCAGGCAGCGTCCGCGGCCGCTCAGCCTGTCCCTTGGCGCCGAGCGCTGCCAGCACGTCGCGCTTGCGGATGCGCCCGCCGGGACCCGTGCCCGTCAGCTGCGCGAGCGCGATGCCCGCATGGCCGGCAAGGCGGCGCGCCAGCGGCGAGGCAGGGATGCGCGCGGGTGACACTGCAGTTGCCGCCGCCGGCTTCTTCGCCGCCACGACGGGTGCGGCGGGCGGCGGCGCTGCCGCTGGCTTCGCGGCGACCGGCGCAGGTTCGGCGCCGCTGGTGGCGAGCCGGCCGAGAGCGGCGCCGATGGGAAGCTGCGTTCCCTCCGGCGCCAGGATCGATTCCAGCGTGCCGTCCGCCGGCGCCTCCACCTCGATCGCCGCCTTGTCGGTTTCGAGCTCGACCAGCGGCTCGCCCATACGCACGCTCTGCCCGGCCTGCTTCAGCCAGCGCAGCACCGTCGCCGATTCCATCGTGGCGCTGAGCTTGGGAACGATGAAGTCCATGGCTCTGCCTCTCCTCAGTCTTCGACGCGGCCCGCTAGCCTCGGCCCCTCGGGGCTCCCCCTCTCGTCATGCTCGGGCTTGTCCCGAGCATCCACGTCTTGCGGTGCTGCCGCGCGTAAAGATAGCGAGAAAGCTTGGTCGGATGCCTCACAGGCAGCTGGCAAACTCGTGGATGGTCGGCCTTCGCCGACCATGACGATGGAGGGGGCGGGTCGTATCACGCGCGCCGCCCTACAGCAGCGACTTGACCGCGGCGGCGATCGCGTCGGGGGAGGGGAGCACGCTGTCCTCCAGCGGCGGGCTGTAGGGCACCGGATATTCCGGCAGGCCCACACGCAGCGGCGGTGAATCCAGGTGATCGAAGGCCTCGCTCGTGACCTGGGCCGCCACCTCCGCGCCCCAGCCGCCGAGCTTCGCCTGCTCCTCCACCGTCACCAGATTGTTGGTCCGCCGCACGCTCTCGAAGACCGGCGTCAGATCCATGGGGCGCAGCGCCCGGATGTCGATGATCTCCGCCTCGATGCCTTCGGACGCGAGCTTCTCGCCGGCGGCGAGCGCCCGCGGCACCATGGCGAGGCTCGCCACCACCGTGGCGTCGCGCCCCGGGCGAAGCACCCGCGGGCCGGTGAGCGGCTGGGTCGCCTCGCTCCCCACCGGCACATGGCCCTTGCTGGAAAGCAGCGCCTTGTGCTCCAGCACGAGCACCGGATCGTCGTCGCGGATCGCGGATTTCAGCATGCCGTAGGCTTCGGCGGGGGTGGAGGGGCAGACGATCTTCAGCCCCGGCACCGACATGAACCAGGATTCGGCGGTGGTGGAATGCTGCGGCCCGAAGCGGAGCCCGGCGCCGCCGATGGCGCGGATCGTCACCGGCACGGCGAACTGGCCGCCGGACATGAAGCGGTGCTTGGCGATGCCGTTGACGATCTGGTCGAAGCAGACGCCGAGGAAATCGGCGAACATGATCTCGACGATCGGCCGGTAGCCGGTGATGGCGAGCCCCAGCGCCGCGCCGACGAAGCCCGTCTCGGCGATGGGCGTGTCGCGCACCCGGGCATGGCCGAACTCCTCATAGAGTCCCTGGCAGGTCTTGAAGGGCCCGCCGGAGGGGCCGATGTCCTCGCCCATGATCAGGGTCTTGGGATCGCGGCGCATCTCTTCCTGCAAGGCGGCGGCGATGGCTTCGCGGTAGGTGATCTCTTGCGTCTGCATGGCTCTATTCGCTCCCGCTAGGCGAACATCTTTGCGGTGAAATTCTGCTGCGGATCGGGCCAGGGCGCGGCCGCCGCGCGATCGGCCGCCGCCTTCACCTCGGCCTTGGCCTCCTCGGTGATGCGCTCGGCCTCCTTCTGCGTGAGTAGACCCTCCTTCACCAGCTTCGCGCGATGTGCGGGGATCGGATCGCGGGCGAGCCAGGCCTCGACCTCCGCCGGGTCGCGGTACTTCGCCGGATCGGTGCGCGAATGGCCGCGATGGCGATAGGTCTTGCATTCGATGAAGGTCGGGCCATCGCCGGCCCGCGCGCGCTCGGCCGCCTCCGCCGTGGCGCGATAGACCGCCTCGACATCGTTGCCGTCGACCTGGACTGCGGTCATGGCATAGCCCTTGGCGCGCTCGGTCAGGTCCTCGAAGGGCGTGGTGAAGTTGATGCGGGTGAACTCGCCATAGAGATTGTTCTCGCAGATGAAGATGACCGGCAGGCGCCAGACCTGGGCGATGTTCATCGATTCGTGGAAGGCGCCGATATTGACCGAGCCGTCGCCGAAGAAGACGGCGGAGACCTGGCCTTTTCCATTGAGCTGGGCCGAGAGCCCGGCGCCGACGGCCGCCGGCAGCCCGCCGCCGACGATGCCCGCCGCCCCGATCAGCCCCTTGGCGATATCGGTGAAATGCATGGAGCCGCCGAGGCCGTTGCAGAGCCCCGTGGCGCGGCCGAAGAGCTCGGCATAGGCCGTCTCCATCTCCATGCCGCGAGCGAGGCAATGGCCATGGCCGCGATAGGTGTAGCTGACATAGTCGCCATCGGCCAAAGCGAGATTGGCGCCGGCGGCGACTCCCTCCTGGCCCTGGCAGAGATGCGTCGTGCCATGGACCAGGCCCTCGAGATAGCTGCGCTGGACCTGCTCCTCGAACTCGCGGATGCGCACCATCATCTGGAAGAGCGCGAGGCGCTTGGCCTTGTCCAGCGCCGGCACGGCGCGGTTATGCCCTTTGCCGGCGGGTGCGGGCGTCGGCGATTTCTTGGCGGCTGGGCTCTTGCTCCGCGTCGCGGCTTTCATGCTCATCCTCCCTGAATCTTTCAGGCTACCAGCGCCTCAGACGCGGTATTTCGCGATCATCGCCTCGTCCAGCACCAGCCCGAAGCCCGGCCCCTGCGGCACCGCATAGCTGCCCTGGTCGAAGGCCGATCGGTTGGCGACGAGATTGTAGAACATGGGGTCGCGGTCGGGATGGAATGTTTCGAGATATGTTCCGTGCGCGATAGAGGCGAGGAGGTGGGCCGAGATCTGCGGCTCCTCGTGATGAGCCATCTCGACATTGAAGCAGTCGGCGAGACCCGCGACCCGGCGCCATTCGGTGGGGCCGCCGCTCCAGCTCGCATCGAAATTGCAGACATCGATGGCGCCGGCCATCATCAAATCGCGGCAGCCGGCGCGGCTGATCTCGCTCTGCCCGGCGCAGATGGGAATGCCGGTCTGGTTGCGCGCCGCCGCCATGTCGAGGCGGTCGCTGTACCAGCGCACCGGCTCCTCGAACCAGCGGATGTCCTGGTCCTGCACAAGGCGCGAGAACTCGACCGCCTGGCGCAGCGTCCAGCCCTGATTGGCATCCACGGTGAGGATGAAATCCGCACCCACCGCCGCTCTTGCGACCCGCACGCGCTCGGCATCCTCCGAAGGACTCCGTCCGCCGACCTTGAACTTGCAGCCGGCATAGCCCGCGCCCTTGAGCCATTCCATCTCGCGGCCGAAATCGGCGAGAGTCTTGCCCTCCTCATAATAGCCGGCGATGCAGATGACCTGGAGCTTGTCGCGGAAGCCGCCCCAGATGCGATAGAGCGGCACCTCGAGGGCCTTGCCCACGGCATCCCAGAGCGCGCTGTCGACGCAAGCCTGCGCGCACATGGCGAGCTTGCGGTCCCGCAGGATGTTGAGGCTCGGCTTGCGCATGGCCTGCCAGCAGCCCTCGATATTGAAGGCATCCTGCCCCCGCAGCTGGGGCGCGATCTCCTCGGCGATGATGCGCAGCACCTCGCCTTGGGTCTCGAACTCATCGCCGTTGTAGCACTCGCCGACGATCCCCTCGGCGGTATAGACCCGGGTGATGATCGTGCAGCGGTGGGTCATGAAGTAGTTGGAGCCGCGATAGGTCCGCGGGAGCGGCATGGAGAGCGGGATGCATTCGATGCGCTCGATCCTGAGCTTCTCCATGCGCCTCCCCCGGTCCTGATGGCATTCGGCTGGATTTATGATATCGTTTCCAACGATAGAAAAACCCCGCCTGGGCGTCAAGGCGGGGCCCGCCGGGGTGGTCCTTTGGCCCCTCGGCAGGCCGGGAGAGGAGGCGTCATGGGCTGGGGTCGAATCGCGATAAAGCCGCGGCAGATCAGGGTGCTTGGCAGCCATCGGGCCCTCTGGGCAGCGCCGTCCGGCGGCCTCCTGCGGGGGTGGCCGCGCCATGCCTGGTAACGGCGCCAAGCCGGCCACGATCCGCGAGGTGGCGCGGGCTGCCGGGGTCTCCGTCGGAACCGTTTCACGTTCCCTGAACGCCCCGCACACGGTGCGCCGGGCGACCCTGGAGAAGGTCCGGGCGGCGATCGAGCGCCTCGGCTTCAAGCCCGATCCCCGGGCCCAGGGCATGCGCCGGCGCAACACCCTGGCGGTGGGCTTCATCAGCAACGACATCTCCAACCCGGTCCATGCGGTGGTCTTCCGCGGGGCGGAGACGGAGCTGCGCGGGCGCGGCTATTCCCTGCTGGTGGTCAATACCGGCGGCAATCCCGAGGGCGAGGCGGCGGCCATCGACACCCTCCAGCATGGCCGCGTCGACGGGCTGATCATGACCATCAACAGCGAGCAGGACCGGCGCTGCCGCGAACTGCTGGCGGCGGCCCGGGTGCCCTCGGTGCTGCTCGACCGCGAGATCGGCCTCGAGCTCGACGCGGTGCTGACCGACCATGCGGAGGGCATGCTTCAGGCGGTGGATTACCTGATCGAGCTCGGCCATCGCCGCATCGCCCTCATCACCGCCGGCATGGAGATCCGCCCGGGGCGCGAGCGGGTGCGCGGATTCACCGAGGCCTTCGGGCGCCGCAAGCTCGCTTTGCCGCAGGAGCTGATCCGCGCCCAGAGCCTCTCCGCCGATTTCGGCTTCCGCGAGACGACGGCCCTGCTCCAGCTCGCCGAGCCGCCCACGGCGCTGATTGCCGGCGGCAATCAGATCCTGGTCGGCGTGCTGAAGGCGACCCAGCAGCATGGCGTTCGGGTGCCGGACCAGCTCTCCCTCATCACCTGCGACCGCACCGATCTCTCCACCACCTATCCCGGCCCGCTCACCATCATCGACCGCAACCTCGCCGAGATCGGCCGCACCGCCGCCGAGCTCCTCCTCGAGCGCATGGGCGAAGGCGCCGGCAAGCCGGCGCTCCGGATTTCATTTCCGACGCATCTCGTCCTCGGGCGGTCGTGCGCGAGACCGGGCGGAGGGAAGTAGCGCCTTTGTGGCCGCTTCTCTTTCCTTCCGTCATTCCCGCGAAAGTGGGAATCCAGGATTGCGAGGCGGCTCCAATCCCTCAGCGCACGGTAAGAATGCTCGCCCAGCACACGATGGCGCTGCAGACGGAGCTCCAGCGGCCGAAGCCCTTGTAGATCTGGGCCGCCATCGCCGCCTGCTGCTTGAGCGTTCCCTCGGCCTTGATCTGCGGGTCGGAGACGTTGCGGATGGCGAGCCAGGGCGGCGCATCGGCGCCCATCTCCTTGACGACCATTCCCATCACGGCATCTCCCATCTCCGACAGATCGCCCAGACCCCACAGCTTGTAGTGGTTGTCCGAGGTATCGAAGCCGAAGAAATCCGTGGTGACGACGCCGTTATGCTCCTGCTTCGGCGTCACCCGGATGATCTTGGGCGCTCGCGTGTTGTCCTTCGGCAACTGGGCGGAATTCGCCTTGAAGAGGCTGCGCGCGGTGGCGAAGTTTTTCGGGTCCGCCGGCTTGCTCGTGTAGATCGCCTTGGCGAAGGGCTTGCTCTTGAACTTGGCGATGCAGTCGAAGCGAACCAGGGGGCTCACGATCACATCGCCGACCTCGAACTCCTTGCCGATGCCCCCGCCGGTCCCGGTCGTGATCACGAGCTTCGGGCGAACCTCCTGGATGAGCTGGCGCCACACATCGATGTTCGGCAGCTCGGGGCCGTCCTGCGACATATGCGATTCGGATTTGAAGACCACCACCGATCTCCCGCCGATGGTTGTCGTCCAGAAGGCGCCGAGGCGCTTGGCCTGGCGGGCCGGGCAGAGCGCCCGCATCTTCTTCGAGATCGTCGCGTAGTTATGCGTGTAGGGGACGTAGTCGTTGCGAGAATCCTTGCCAGGGGTGAGCACGCGGCTCAGCGCATGGCCCTCATCCACGGTCCAGGTGACCACCAGCACATCGGCGCGCGGCAGCGGGCCGCTGCCGTCACCCCGCGGCTTCGGCCCCGTCTTCGGCGCCAGATTCTTCGGCCACGGGATCTCGTTGAACCGCGAAAGCCCGGTCGCCGTGGTGAAGGACATGAACTGCAAGCCGACCGGCGATTCGGAATCGAAATCGATGATCTCGCGCTGGAAATCGTCCACCGTCTTCGCCGGCCCGATGGCGAAGGTCGTGGCCGGCGGCGGCTCGTTCCGCGGATCGAAGCCCAGATTGCGCTGAATCCACGCGCGGTCGGCTCTCATGGTGTCCCCCCGTTATGAATGTTTCATTTCATCGAGCTTGGGCCGTGATCGAGCTTAGGCCGGCAATTTGTAATAACTGTTAATGGGGCAGCGGCATCGGCGAATATCCGGCGACACGGCCGCTCGCAGGAACTCGCTGCCGCCGAGGAAGGTTGAAATTTCTGCCGGCGCGGCTGTCGGAATCGAACCGCCTCGATCGTCCTTCGGTCGATGCCGAACCACCACCCTAGGAAAGGTTGCCTCATGTCCAAGATCACCTCCTGCCTCTGGTCCAACGGCGAGGCCGAGGAGGCGGCGAATTTCTATGTCTCCCTGCTGCCGGATTCGCGCATCACCAAGGTGCAGCGGAGTGTCATGGACTACCCCGGCGGCAAGGCCGGCAGCGTGCTGGTGGTGGAATTCACCCTCGCCGGTCAGAGCTTCATGACCCTCAATGGCGGAATGGATGTCGGATACACCCATGCCGTCTCCTTCTCGGTGGATTGCGCCGACCAGGCAGAAGTGGACAGGCTCTGGGACGCCCTCACGGCGGAGGGCGGCGCGCCCGTGGCATGCGGCTGGGTGAAGGACCGGTACGGACTCTCCTGGCAGATCGTGCCGAGCATCCTGCCCAAATATCTGGGAGACCCCGACCGTGCCAAGGCGCAGCGCGTCATGCAGGCCATGATGGGCATGGTGAAGCTGGATGTCGCCGCGCTGCAGCGGGCCTATGACGGGAAGTGATGGCGCTCGTCGCGCGCCGCTTCCTCAGGCAGCGACCATGGATGCCTTCGGGCGATTGCTCAGGGCGAGCACGAGGACACCGGCGAGGACGGACAATCCCACCGAGGACAACCAGACCCACTCATACCTGGCGGAGAGGTCGAAGAGGTAGCCGCCAAGATAGGCTCCCAGCGCCGCGCCGATCGAGTGACCCGTCAGGATGAGCCCGAGAGACAGGCCCATCACGCGGGTGCCGATATGACTGGCCGCGAGGCTCGCCGTGACGGGCCAGGTCGAATAGTCGACCAGCCCGAAGACGAAGGCGAAGAGGAACAGGAGCTCGGTGCTTCCGGTGGTGTGCGTGCGCAGGAGGAAGGCCAGGCCGCGAAGGATGTAGATGGCGCCCAGCAGGAGAGGCCGGTTCGTGCGGTCCGTGAGCCAGCCGGCGAGAACCATTCCACCCAAATTCACCGCCGATAGCACGCCATAGGCGGTGGCCGAGGTCAGCGGCGCGAAGCCGCAGAAGGCGGCATAGGGCAGGAAATGCGTCTCGACGATTCCGGTCGTCGCATAGCCGCAGAGCACATAGCTCCACAGCAGGATGTG
>DATFRE010000201.1:0-5032 GCA_035263545.1 Dongiaceae bacterium | reverse complement strand
GGGAACTTGTACTGATAGGGATTTCCCCAGGGATCCGTGAGGGAGTCCTTGTTCTTCAGATAGGGCCCGTTCCAGTGCGTGGCTCCCGCAGGTGCCGTTACCAGGGCCTGGAGTCCCGCCTGCTGCGAGGGATAGCTGCCGGTGTCGAGCTTATAGATATCGAGGATGGAGCCCAGCTGCTGGATCTGGATATGGGCGGTCTGCACCCGCGCGGCGCCCAGATGATGGATCAGACGGGGGGCCGCGATCGCGATCAACAATCCCAGGATCGCCAGCACGACCAGCAGCTCCACCAGGGTATAGCCCTCCTCCGATCGCGCGCGTCGCCACTGCCGTTCCTGCCGGCGCGTCTGCGCCCTCGCCTCGTTTGCCTGCATATCCGCCTTCATGTGGTCGCCAAATCGTAGCTGCTGAGAATCGCCGTCAGCATGATGGTCACGATGCCGCCGACAAAAATGCCGATCCCGATGGTCACCGCCGGCACGAGGATCGCCTCCAGCCGCGCCAGGCGCAGCCTGACCTCGTCGTCATAGATGTCGGCCAGTCGCAGCAACATGGATTCGAGCTGGCCGCTTTCCTCGCCGATGCGCAGCATCTGGTTGCCGAGACGGGAAAGCACCGCGGCATCGCGGATCGAGGCCGACAGGCCTTCGCCCCGGCGCACGCGCGGGATGATCTGATCGACGCGATGGGCGATATCCCGGTTCGAGATCGCGGCGGCGGCAACAGAGAGGCCCTGGAGCATGGGCATGCCGCTGGCATGCAGTGTGCCGAGAGTCCGGCAGAAGCGGGCGCCTTCGACCCGGTCGATCAGCCCGCCTACGATCGGCAGGCGCCGGACCAGGCGATGCCACACCTCGCGCTGCGCCTGGGAGAGTCCGATGCCGCGCCCAGCGACCAGCAGGAGCGCCACCACCAGTAAGATGAGCCAGCCCCAATTCGCGAGAAGCTCGGAGGCGGCGAAGAGGATCCGAAGCTCCAGCGGCGCCTGCGCGCCGCTGTCGAACAGGGTCTTGAACTCCGGCACCACCACCAGAAGCATCATGGCGATGGTAGCGATCGATACCAGGGTCACGAAAGCCGGATAATAAAGGGCCGAGCGGAGGTCGTCGGCCAGCTTGGTCGACTGCTCGAGTTGCTTCACCAAGCGGTCCAGCGCCTCGCCAAGGGTGCCGTTGCTCTCCCCCGCCCGGATGAGGCCGGAGCAATAGGGCGGCACGCCGGCCTCCGTCGCCATGGCATCGGCCAGGCTCGAGCCCTTGCGCACCGCCGCATGCAGCCCCTCGACGAAGGTCTTGCGGGCGTTGTCCTCCGTCATATCGGCAATCAGGCGCAAGGCCCGATCGAGCTGGATGCTCGAGCGCAAGAGGGTTGCAAGCTCGCGGGAAAACTCCAGAAGATCCTTATTGCTGAGGCGCTTCTTGCCCCGACCGGGAAGGCCGAATTCCAGCCTTGGATTGAACCAGCGGTCGGCCGTCACCGATATGGGGAACAAATCCCGCGCCCGGATCGCCTCGATCGCCCCGTCGCGCGTGGCTGCCTCCAGGGTCTCGACCACGACCTCGCCCGAATTCTTCACCGCCTTGAATCTGAACTTGGGCATTCCCTACGCCCGTCCCCGACAACCTGGCCAGCTATAGCATAACCCGCAGCAAACACGGGATAAATTGCGTTTCGCCTCAGGCATCCGTCGTCGCGCGCAGGACCTCGTCCAGGGTCGTGAGCCCGGCGGCGATCTTCTCCACCCCATGGGCCATCATGGTCTGCATGCCTTCGCGCACCGCGAGATCGCGGATCGTGCGCGATCCCGTATTGGTCAGGACCACCTGGCGGAGCGCATCGCTCATGGCCATGACCTCCGAGATGGTCGTCCTGCCGCTGAAGCCCGTGCCGCGGCATTTGTCGCAGCCGACGGGTTTATAGGGCGTGTGGATGCGGGAGCTCGCGAGCGTGGAGAGGCCAAGATGGCCGATATCCACGACATCCGGATCGGCCTTTCCCCGACAGTGCCGGCACAGCGTGCGCACGAGCCTCTGGCCCACCACCGCGACCACGGTGGAGGTGAGAAGAAAATCTTCCACGCCCATTTCGATGAGGCGGGTGATCGCCGAGGGCGCGTCATTGGTATGCAGTGTCGCCAGGACGAGATGACCCGTCAGCGCGGCATGGACGGCGATCTCCGCGGTCTCGGCATCGCGGATCTCGCCCACCATGATGATGTCCGGGTCGTGGCGCAGGAAGGAGCGCAGCACATAGGCGAAGGTCAGGCCGAACTTCGGATTGACCTGGACCTGATTGACCCCGGGGATCTGGTACTCGATGGGATCCTCGACGGTGAGGATCTTCCGGTCGATGCGATTGAGCTGGCTGAGGGCAGCATAGAGCGTGGTGGTCTTGCCGCTGCCTGTGGGGCCGGTGACCAGCACCATGCCGTGCGGCCGCTCAAGCGCAAGCTGCAGGCGCTGAAGCCCGCTGCCGCCGAAGCCGAGCTTGGGAAGCTCCAGCGCCGTGCGGTCGCGGTGGAGCAGCCGCAGCACGAGGCTTTCGCCATGGAGAGTCGGCGCCGTGGCCACGCGGATGTCGAGGGTGCCGCCGTCGACGGCGGTGCGGATCCGTCCATCCTGAGGCTGGCGGCGCTCGGCGATGTTGAGGCCGGCCATGATCTTGATGCGCGAGGTCACGGCGAGCCGGTCCGTGTGGGGCAGCGCCTCGACCTCCTGGAGCCGGCCATCGATGCGATAGCGCACGCGCAGCTGCTCCTCGAAGGGCTCGATATGGATGTCGGAGGCATGCTCGGCGACGGCACCGGAGATCAGCTGATCGACGAAGCGCACCACCGGCGCCTCGCTGGCGAGGTCGCGCAACCGGTCGATATCCACCTCGGAGGAGGCATCGCCATCGGCACCCTCGGCCGCCGCGGCGCCGGCAGTGGCGCGGCTGTCGGCTCTCAGCCGCTCGATCGCCCCCTGGATCTCCGAGCCGATCCCCACCTTGACGGTGACCCGCCGGCCTGTGGCGAGAGAAACCGCCTCGATGGCGAAGCGATCGTCCGGATTGGCCATGGCGACGACGACTTCGGCCTCGTTCACCTCGATGGGAAGCAGGGCGGCATCACGCAGGAACCGCGCGCTGAGCCGGTCCATGAGCACGGCCTCCTGCGGGAATTCCTCCCGCGGCAGCAGAGGCAGGCCGGTGATGGCGGCGATCGCCTCGGCGAGGTCGCGCTCGGACACGATGCCCAGCTGGGAGAGGATTTCGGCGAACCTGCCCTCCGCCGAGGCCGCGGCCCGCTTGGCGCGCTGCAGCCCCCGCTCGTCGAGCTTGCCCCGCTCCATGAGATAGGCGGCGAGCTGCCCCTCGATGGAGGCCGGCGGAGCGGCCGGCGGCGGTTCGACGAGCTTCAGGCGTACCGGGGTATCCATGATCCTCCCTTGCGTCCTGCCTAGCCCGGCATCAGCGGCCCATAGAGCCAAACCAGCCAGGCGCCGAGGCAAAGATGAGGACCGAAGGGAAGGCGGCTCGTGCCGCGGATTTCCTGGCCCCCAAGCCGTGCCATCGTAGCATGAATGAGCCCTGCCGCACTGGCATAGAGGACCACGGTCGGAAGCCCCTGCCAGCCGACCCAGCTGCCGATGGCCGCGAGCAGGCGGGCATCACCCTCCCCCAATCCGCTGCGCCCCCGCAGCAGCCGATAGGCGAGCCCGACGAGCCGCAACAGGGCATAGCCGACCAGCGCACCGATGGCATGGTCGGCCAGGGAGGGCGGTTCCCAGAGATACGCCACGAGCAGCCCCAGCAGAGCCAGGGTGATGGTCAGCGGGTTGGGGATGATGAAGTGGCGAAGGTCGATCAGAGCCACGGCCAGCAAACCCCAGCCGAAAACCGCCGTCGCCGGTGCCAGAGGCGCAGGCACCGCCAGGATCGCCCAGACCGCGAGGAGCAGCGCCGCCACCTCCGTGACCGGATGAATCCAGCCGATCCTCGCCCGGCAATGGCGGCAGCGGCCTCGCAGGGCGGCCCAGCTCAAGATCGGGACCAGCTCCGCCGGCCGAAGCACCGTCCCGCAATGATCGCAGGCCGAACGGCCCCAGAGGACAGGCTTGCCCTGGGGCAGGCGGACCGCCAGCGTGCCGATGAAGCTGCCGATGAAGGGGGCGGTCAGCAGCGGAATCAGCAGCAAGGGGTCCACAGGCGTCTTGTCCTCCCGAGTTGGCTATCAGTGTCGGAATTCCCGGGCCGGCTTGCAACTCGGTGAACTCATGCCGCGATGCAGCAGGCTACACCGAAGACCGCCACGGAGAGCCCGCCCTCTGTGCCAGGTGAGTCAGTATAGCTGTCGCATTTCGTGCATTTCATGCGATGCAGAGGCACCTCATGCAGGAGATTTCCTCTGGTGCAGCCTTCATTGCTGCTGCGCTGCATACAGCGCGAGGCTGAGCTGAACGACACCAGGAGGAACCAGCCCATGATCCCTGGCTCTTTCGCCTATCACCGCCCCAAATCCCTCGCCGAGGCCGTCGGCCTGCTGGCCGATCTGGGGGAGGATGCCCGGCCGCTGGCAGGCGGCCATAGCCTGATCCCCATGATGAAGCTGCGCCTGGCGGCGCCCGAGCATCTGGTCGATCTGCGCGCCATCGGCGAGCTGCGCGGCATCCGTGCCGAAGGCAGCGACATCCTCATCGGGGCCATGACCACCCAGCACGAGGTGGTCGCCTCCGACCTGCTGGCCGCAAAACTCCCCATCCTCAAGGAAACTTCGCTGCTCATCGCCGATCCTCAGGTGCGCTACGTCGGCACCCTGGGCGGCAATGTCGCCAATGGCGATCCCGGCAACGACATGCCAGCGGTGATGATCGCGCTCGGTGCCAGCTATCAGCTCGCCGGCAAGGGGGGCGAGCGCCGGGTCGCAGCGCGGGAGTTCTATCAAGGGGCCTATTTCACCGCGTTGGAGGCGGGCGAGATCCTGACGGCGATCCGCATCCCCGTGCCGCCCGCCGGGCACGGCCACGCCTATGAGAAGCTGAAGCGCAAG
>DATFRE010000200.1:0-2234 GCA_035263545.1 Dongiaceae bacterium | reverse complement strand
ACAGGCGGGGTGGGTGTAGAGCCTGGTCGTCACGGGCGCCATTCTCGCCGCGCCTTCGGGCAAATGCCATCGAATTGCGGAGCGGGTTTTGGAGCATTTTGATTTCATCGTCATCGGCGCCGGGATCGCCGGTGCCTCGGCCGCCTATGCCCTGGCGGAGCATGGGCGCGTGCTCGTGCTGGAGCGCGAGAGTCAGCCCGGGTACCACACAACTGGTCGCTCGGCGGCGCTGTTCACAGAGAACTACGGCAACCGGACGATCCGGCGCCTGGAGCGAGTCGAGGCAGCGACCATCTTCCAGATCCGCCGCCTCACCCATCGTTGGGCCGGATTGCGGAGCTTTGTCGCCGACAATAGTCTCGTCATCGGCGAAACACCCGATGCGAAAGGTTTCTTCTGGCTCGCCGGCCAGGGAGGCTATGGGATCCAGACCTCGCCAGCGGCAGGTGCGGCTCTGGGTGGGCTCGTGACGACAGGCGAGCTGCCAAGCGCGCTTCGCGAGACCGGGCTATCTCCGGCGGACCTCTCACCTCATCGTCCGGGGATCGGTCCCATGAGCAATCGAGGAACCCCCAGCAGCTGATCCCTCCCGCGCGATGCGTCTTAATCCTGGTCGCCCTCGACGACAAGATGCTGCGCGCGCCAGCGCAGCATGCCGCCGGCAAGGTTGGCAACCCGCTCGATGCCGGCTTTTTTCAGGATCACCGTGGCCTGGGCCGAACGGCCGCCGGCGCGACACACGGTGATCAACGGCAGGTCCTTGGCGATCTCTCCCGCGCGGCTCGCGAGCGTACCGAGGGGAATAGACTCTGCGCCTGGAATATGGCCGAGCGGGCCGTCGTACTCCTCCGGCTCTCGCACATCGATCACTCGCAACTCGTGCAGATGCTCCTGCACCCAATGGGGCTGGATCTCCCAGATCCCCGCGAAAGTCAGATTGATCGGTCCCCAGTCAGGGCTTTCGACGGGTTCCTCCGCACCCTGGCGCCGGCCGCATTTCAAATTGGCCGGAACGGCAATGTCCATCTGCTTCGGATGAGGAAGGCCGAGATTGTTCATGTAGCCAACAAAGTCGTCTTCGCTCAGTTCTCCGCCGAGACGCGGATTGAACCGGCGCTCCTCACCGACGCTCGAGACCATGAGCCCGCGATAATCATGCGCCGGATAGAGGAGACAGGAATCGGGCAGAGAAAAGATCCGTTCATGCACGGAACGGTACATGGCGCGGGCATCACCCTGCTGGAAATCGGTCCGTCCACAGCCCCGGATCAGCAGGCAGTCCCCCGTGAAAGCCATCGTCTGGTCATCGAGCACATAGGTGCAGCAGCCCTTGGTATGACCTGGCGTCGCGCGCACCTGAAGGTACCGGTTGCCGAATTGAAGCGTCTCCGCATTCTTGAGGTAGCGATCGGCACCCTCGGCACCGCTATCAGCAGAGACAGCGATCCGGCTTCCAAGCCTGCGCTTGAGGTTCCAGGCTCCCGACACATGGTCGGCATGAACATGTGTCTCCACGGTGTAGAGCAGCTTCAGCCCCAGTTCACGGACGAGCGCGGCGTCACGCGGCGCCTCATCAAAGACCGGGTCGATGAGCAAGGCCTCGCCCGCATCGGCAAGAAGGTAGCTGTAGGTGGAGGACTGTGGGTCGAAGAGCTGGCGAAAGATCATGAAGGCCGCCTGCGGTTGGAATCGAGTTGCCCGGCTGCACATGATACCCGAGAGAGACGCTCCGGCCAGCCTGCTCAGCGGCCGTCATGACCCGGTCCTCCCCCAGATGCCATACCAAAGAAGAAGTACCCAGCCGAGCAGGAGCGCCGTTCCGCCCAGGGGCGTGACCCAGGCGAAGCCTCGCCAGCCGACGAGCGCCAGGAGATAAAGGCTGCCGCTGAAGAGGATGATGCCGATCAGGAAGGCGGCCGCCGCTGCTTTCAGTGCTCCCTCGATGCCGCTTCGGCCCGAGACGGAAATGGCGAGCAGCGCCAGGCCATGCCACATCTGATAGTCCGATGCGGTCCTGATCCAGCCGAGCGCATCGCCGGAAACGCGATCCTTGAGCCCGTGCGCGGCGAAGGCGCCCATGGCCACGGCGAACAGGCCGTTCGCCGCCGCTGCAGAAAGCCAGAACCGGGATGGTCGCGCGATTGCTTCCCCCATGGCCTGAAGAGGCATAGCATGCCGGGCCTCATTCTTGCGATAGCCCCCGAGGAGTCCCCATGGCCCTGCCGATCGCTGAG
>DATFRE010000199.1:0-5808 GCA_035263545.1 Dongiaceae bacterium | reverse complement strand
CGGCGCCGGCTACGGTTCCTCCAGCCGGGTCTATGAGCGCGCCGACGGCCTGATCGGCATGACCCCGGCCACTTATGCCAAGGGCGGCAAGGGGGCGGAGATCGCCTATGGCACCGCGGCCTCGCCGCTGGGCCGCCTTCTGGCCGCGGCCACGGCCCGGGGCATCTGCTTCGTCGGCTTCGGGGACAGCGACGCCGCCCTCGAGCGCGAGCTGCGGGCGAACTTCCCGGCGGCTGACAGCATCCGTCGGGACGACCGGGAGATGGGGGCGGCTTTGGACCGGCTGCTGGCGCATCTGGCAGGAAAAGAACCCCATGTCGATCTGCCCCTCGACATCCGGGCGACCGCCTTCCAGCGCCGCGTCTGGCAGGAGCTCCAGCGGATTCCCCTCGGCGAAACAAGGAGCTATGGGGAGATTGCCCGGTCCATGGGCAATCCTGGCGCCTCCCGCGCCGTTGGCCGCGCCTGCGCCACCAACCCGGTGCCGCTGATCGTGCCCTGTCACCGGGCCCAGGGCCAGAATGGCGCGCTCACCGGATATCGGTGGGGAATCAAGCGCAAAGCCGCCCTTCTGGAACGGGAGTCGGAAACTATCTCCAGGAAGAAAATCCTATAACCCACGGAGGGCCTTGCCTGCCGGCAGGCCCTCCGCAACACTTGCTCCGCCATGACGGAGCCCGCCGCCCCACCCGATCGCCTCCGCCCGCGTCTCCGGGGGCAGCCGGCCATCATCGGCAGCAACCTGCTCTCGGTGGGGGATCGGGCGGTCCCCCTGATCTTCGAGAAGAACGAACGGGCGCGGCGGATCATCATCCGGGTCGATCATGGCGGCAGCATCGTCGTTGTCCTGCCCGCCCGGGCGACCAAGGAGGACGGGCGGCGCTTCGCCCTTTCCAACAAGGGCTGGATCCAGGAGCGGCTCGCCCATATGCCCGAGCCGCTGCCCTTCCTCCACGGCGTCTCCATCCCCTATCTCGGGGTTGAGCACCGCATCCGCCACCGACCGGCCAATCGCGGCGCGGTCTGGCGCGGGGCTGGGGAAATCCATGTGGCCGGCCGACCGGAGCATCTGCCGCGCCGGGTCGAGGACTGGCTGAAACATGAGGCGCGCCGGGAATTCGAGCGCCGGGCCCTGCAGAAGGCCGAGGAGCTGGGCAAATCCGTGCGCCGGATCGGCATCCGCGACCCCCGCAGCCGCTGGGGAAGCTGCTCGCCCGACGGGGTCATCAACTTCTCCTGGCGCCTGATTCTGGCGCCCCGCTTCGTGGTCGACTATGTCGTCGCCCATGAGGTCGCCCACCTTCGGGAGCTGAACCATGGCAGCCGCTTCTGGCGCCTGACCGAGACCCTCTGCCCCGACATGGAGCGCGCCCGGACGTGGCTCGCCGCCAACGGCCCCGGCCTCCACCGTTACGGGAAGCTGATTTAGCAGTCCCTCGACCGCGCTTCGGAGCGTGGGAGGGAAGGCTGAGGGGCCTTCAGGCATGGACTTGGATTGCCATCGCCCCCCGGACTTCGCTGCACAATGGCAGGGACCGACCATAGCGCGTGCCCCGTTCACTGCCCGACAAGGCCAGGGCGCGGCACACCGGGCTTCGAGCTGACCTCCTCTTTGTATCTTCCACGCAATGGAGCGAGCCATGAAATTTCAAAAGAGCGACAGCGCGGTCGTGTTTATCGATCCGCAAAACGACGTGCTGAGCGAGAAGGGGGCAAATTGGCAGGCCGTCGGGGCGAGCGTCACCGAGAACGGCACGGTCGAGAACATGGCTCGGATCTTCGAGGCGGCGAAGGCAAACGGCTATGAGGTGTTCATCTCGCCGCATTACTTCTATCCGACGGATTCCGGTTGGAAGATGAACGGGCCGCTCGAGACCGACGAGTTCAAGACCCGCTCCTTTGCGCGAACCGGAGCGCTAAGTCTGGCGGGATTCCCTAACTCGGGCGCAGACTGGCTGGATCGATTCAAGCCCTACATCGATGATGGAAAGACGATCGTCGTCAGTCCGCACAAAGTGTTCGGACCGCAGACCAACGACCTGGTCCTGCAGCTGCGCAAGCGCGGAATCGGCAAGATCATCCTGGGCGGCATGCTCGCGAACATGTGTGTCGAATCCCACATGCGGGAGCTTCTCGAGCAGGGCTTCGAGGTTGCCGTTGTCAAGGACGCTACCGCCGGGCCCCGACATCCGGTCTGGGGCGATGGCTATCAGGCGGCAATGATCAACTACCGGTTTCTGGCCCATGCAGTGCCGTCGACCCAGGAAGTGATCGACGCGATGCGCTGAGGCGGCGGCGCGGGGAAAGGGGGCAGACGGCGCATCGCCCCGCCCTTTCCCCCCGCCCCCGGAACGAGGCAGAGGGTCGAAGGAGCCTCAGGTCTTCATCTGCGAGGCGACCGAGCCCTGGCGCTTGGACATGAAGCTCTTGGCCGTCTCCACCGCGACGGCGGCATCGCGGCAATAGGCATCGGCGCCGACGGAATTGGCGAAGGCTTCGTTCAGCGGCGCGCCGCCCACCAGCACGACATAGTCGTTGCGCATGCCTTTCTCGATCAGCGTGTCGATGACCACCTTCATATAGGGCATGGTGGTGGTGAGCAGCGCCGACATGCCGAGGATGTCGGGCTTGTGCTCATCGATCGCCTTCAGATAGTTCTCGACCGGGTTGTTGATCCCGATATTGACGACCTCGAAGCCGGCCCCCTCCATCATCATGGCGACCAGGTTCTTGCCGATGTCGTGGATGTCGCCCTTGACGGTGCCGATCACCATCTTGCCGATCTTGGGCGCACCGGTCTCCGCCAACAGCGGGCGCAGGATCGCCATGCCGGCCTTCATGGCGTTGGCGGCCAGCAGCACCTCGGGCACGAAAAGAATGCCGTCGCGGAAGTCGATGCCGACGATGCGCATGCCCTCGACCAGCGCCTTGGTCAGGGTGTCGTAGGGCGTCCAGCCGCGACCCAGCAGGATGTGGACGCCCTCCTCGATCTCCTCCTTGAGTCCGTCGTAGAGATCGTCATGCATCTGCTGAACGAGATCGTCGTCCGACAGGCTGTTCAGATCGAGTTCGCCTTCATCGGCCATGATCCGCGTCCTTCATGCAAATCCGGCGGCCGGAGGGAATGGGCGCGGCCGCGATGCGCCGTTGTCCTTTAGCCGGCACAAGCTAGTCAAGGGGCCCTTCGCCGCCACGCGCGGCGGCGACATCAATTGCCTGCCGGGCGACATGACGCTTGACCGCCTGTTCCGCGCGGGACTGACTTTGGCCGCAGGAGACTTGCGCGCTTGGGGCTGCTTTCCCCCGGCGACCGGCTCGTGCTATCAAGCCGAAGTTGTATAGACAAGTTGGCGAGGCTTTGATCATGGCGGACGAGGTCTTCCGGCTCCGGCCCGGCGAGCTCACTCTCGGCGATCTCGAGCGGCTGATGGATGACCGGCGCCGGATCGCGATCGATCCCGCGGCCTGGGGTCCGGTGGAAGCCTCGGCGGCCGTGGTGGCGCGCATCGTCGCGGAGGGCCGCACGGCCTATGGCGTCAACACCGGCTTCGGCAGCCTGGCCAAGACCCGCATCCCCGCCGAGGCGGTGACGGAGCTCCAGCGTCGCCTCGTCCTCTCCCATGCCGCGGGCACCGGCCCGCTGCTGGAGGATCGCCTGGTCCGCGGCATCATGATCGCCAAGATCAACGGACTCGCCCGCGGCGCTTCGGGCGTCCGGCGCAGCACCATCGAGGCGCTGGCCGCCCTCGTCAATGCCGGGGTCCATCCTTGCATCCCCGCCAAGGGCTCGGTCGGCGCCTCGGGCGATCTGGCACCGCTTGCCCATATGACCGCGGCCCTGATGGGCGAGGGCGAGGTCCGCATCGAGGGCCGCATCCTTCCGGCCCGCGAGGGGCTCGCCCGCACGGGCCTGGTACCCCTGGACCTCGCCGCCAAGGAGGGTCTCGCGCTGCTCAACGGGACGCAAGTCTCCGCGGTGCTGGCAGCCTCTGGCCTCATCGCCGCCAGTCGGGTCTTCGCGGCGGCACTGGTCACCGGGGCCATGAGCGTCGATGCGGCGGCGGGCAGCGATGCCCCCTTCGATGCGCGCATCCACAAGCTCCGCGGCCAGCCCGGCCAAATCGAGGTCGCGGCCGCGCTTGGCCGGCTGATGGCGGGCAGCGAGATCCGCCGCTCCCATATCGAGGGGGACGACCGGGTGCAGGATCCCTATTCGCTGCGCTGCCAGCCCCAGGTGATGGGCGCCGTGCTCGACCAGCTCCGCTATGCGGCGAGCGTCATCGGGCGCGAGATCAATGCCGTCTCCGACAATCCTCTGGTCTTCGCCGATACCGGCGAGATCGTCTCCGGCGGCAATTTCCATGCCGAGCCGGTGGCGCTTGCCGCCGATGCCATCGCAGTCGCCATCGCCGAGATCGGCGCCCTGGCCGAGCGCCGGATCGCGCTGCTGACGGACCAGCATATGGGCGGGCTTCCGCCCTTTCTGGTCGCCGATCCCGGGCTCAATTCCGGCTTCATGATCGCCCATGTCACCGCGGCCGCGCTGGCGAGCGAGAACAAGAGCCTGGCCCATCCGGCGAGCGTCGATTCCCTCCCCACCTCGGCCAATCAGGAAGACCATGTGAGCATGGCCACCTACGCCGCCCGGCGCCTCGGGGAAATGGCGGAAAACACGGAGACCATCATCGCCATCGAGCTTCTTTCCGCCGCCCAGGGCATCGACCTGCGCGCGCCTCTCAAATCCTCAGCCGTGCTCGAAGGCTTCAAGGCGGAGCTGCGCAAGACCGTCGCGCCGTGGGACCGGGACCGCGCCATGGCCCCCGACATCGCCGCCGCGAAGGCCGTGGTGCAGGCAGGGAGGCTGACCTCGATCGCCGTGATCTGAATCCGGCTATGCCCGGGATGACCGCGGTTGGCATTTACGCGCATTACGTATAATATATAAGTTTACGTTTAGGGATAGATCGCTCCTGCAGATTCCCTGCAGAAGCAGGAAAGGAGGCCGGTGGCGCACCCGACTCGGGAGGAGGGCACTGCAGAAAGGGCGACCCGCAGCTTCTCCGCCCCTTGATGGGGCCGGCGTGGTGCCGGATTCGGACTTCCGGCCTGCGGCCTTGCGGCAGTGGCGCCGCCGGTTGGCATCGGTTAGAACAGCCGGCTCCGGATCGCGGGAGTGCCAAGCATGGCAGTGATACCCACCTACTCGACCCGGCCGACCTTTCTCGGCACGGCCAATGAGGATCCTGACGCGGCCTTCGTCTGCGCCGGTGTGCCCTTCGATATCGGCACCACCCATCGCGCCGGGGCGCGCTTCGGCCCCATGGCGATCCGCGCCATCAGCCGCATGCTGGTGGATGGCCTCAACCCGCTGAACTGGCGCGATCCGCAGTTGCTCCCGTTAGCGGATATCGGCGATTTCGAGATCGCGCTGGGCGATACGCTTGCGAGCCTGAAGCTGATCGAGGAGCAGGCTGCGCGCTGCAAGCATCTGATCACGCTTGGCGGCGATCATGCGATCACGCTCCCTTTGCTGCGCGCCGTGGCGAAGAAACGGGGCCCGGTCGGGCTCGTCCATTTCGATGCCCATGTCGATACCTGGCCCGACAGCTTCGGCCAGAAATATGGCCATGGCGCGGTCTTCTACAATGCCATCGAGGAGGGCCTCGTCGATCCCAACCGCATGATCCAGATCGGCATCCGCTCCCCGCTCGCGCGCAACATCTGGGACTGGACCATCGGCAAGGGCGTCTCTGTCTGGTCGGCCCAGGAGGTGCACCGCCTTGGCCCCGACGAGGTGGTGGGGGCGAT
>DATFRE010000198.1:0-5039 GCA_035263545.1 Dongiaceae bacterium | reverse complement strand
GGAACCTATGTCAAGGGCCGCAGCGCCAGCCCGGGTCCGCAATTCCTCGGCCGGCTGAAGGAAGCGAGCCCGGCCGATGTGATGGAGGTCAGGCTCATCATCGAGCCCCATGCCGCCTCCCTCGCCGCCATCCGGGCCAGTGCCGAGGATCTTGCCGCCATCGAGGAGGCGCTGCGCAGGAGCATCGCCGCCAAAGGCACGGCCGAGTTCGAGCATTGGGACGCAGCCCTGCACCTCGCCATCTTCCGGGCGGCCAAGAACGCTCTCCTGGTGGATTATTGCGAGGCCATCAATGCCGCCCGCAATCAGCCCCATTGGTACCGGCTGAAGCAGCGTAGCCTGACCGAGGAACGGCGCCGGCGCTATGACAGCGATCACAGCGCCATCGTGGCGGCCCTGCTCCAGCGCGACGCCGAGGCGGCCCGGCGCCTCCAGCACGCCCATCTCGCCCGGGTGCGTGACAACCTGATGTCGCTGCAGGATTGAGCTTCGCCCTCTCAGCGAGAGAGGAAAGAGCGGGACTGGCGCCGCCCTACTGCGTGATCGGGTAGCTGTGCTTCAGCATCCGCTCCTTGAGCCAGGAGCGCGCCAGCGCCGGGATGCTGTCCGGGATATAGCCCCGCGCGCGGTGCGAAGCGCCGATCTCGAACAGCAGATGCACCTGACGGAACAGATCGCGATAGGCTTGGCGCAGCGGCATGTCCGGATCCCAAATATGGATCGCCTCGCTGCCGCCGCCATTGAACTCGATGGCGGTGAAGCCGCGGCCGGCGCGCAGCTCGGCGAGGGAGGAGAAGCGGACATCGAAGCGCCCGAAATGGAAGCCTGGGATGGTGCGGGCGAGCCAATCCACCCGCTCCGTCAGCGCCGGGGTGATGAGATCGTGCCCGTCGCGGAAGGCCGCTCCCTTGCAGTGATTGCCGGCGAAGACGAGACGCACCCGCTCGCCCCGGGCGGGCACCCAGCCGAGGCGCGCCGCGTGGCGCCCGAGATAGAGATGCGGCGCGCGGCCGGCACGGGCATCCTCCAGAATGAGCTTCTTCAGGGTCGAGGTGCCGTTGCCCACGACCTGAGGAAAAAGCTTGAGGGTCATGGAGAAAATCTGTCCGGTCCGCTCCGCCGGGCGGCGGACATAGAAGATGCCTGCCTCACCCTCGCAATCGACCAGGAACTGCAGCAGCACCCGGGCACCCGACGGGAAGCCCGCCAGATATGTGCGGAGCTCCTCGGCGCGGTGGACGACCTGCACGCCGGCGCCGTGGCAGCCGATATCGGGCTTGGCCACCAGGGGGAAGGCAAGGCCCGCCTCTTCGGCGAGGCGCAGCAGCTCGGCAACATCCTCGGCCAGCCGCGCCGCTTCGCCGCGCTCCAGGCTGACATAGGGCGCCAGCCATTTGCGGCCCTCGGGGCTCATGGATTCGAACAGCGCGATCTTCGATTCGCCGCAGAGCCCGCCATATTCCATCAGGGGATTGGCAATGCTGGGCAAGGTGATGCTGCGGTAGCGCAGCGCCTGCCAGGCCCAGTAGGCGGCGACCGGGGCATAGAACAGGGCGGCAGGCCAGAACTCGAAAGGCGAGGCGACGCGCTGGGGCGAAGCGAGGCCGGCATGCCTCAGTGTTTCGGCGATATCGCTCATTCGGATGCAGGCCCGCGGTAGTAGAGACGACTCGGCAGCCTAGCGAATCAGGCTGACAAATACCTGAATCGGCAGGGCTTCGTCCCCGAGATTGTGTTCTTTCGCCGGCTGGAAACGCAAAATCTTGCGCGGCGAGGCGGAGAGGCCACGATTCACTTAGCGGAAATTGCTCCCGATTGCGAGCCGAACCAAGGGCGGAACGCCCCCGCACCGGTCGAGGTTCCGGCTTGCCGGCGCCTCTGATCCGACCCATCTTCACCTCGTCGGGCATGCTGAAGAAGGGGAGGATCCATCATAGCCGCCAAATCCATCGATTCCGAAACCCGCAAGGTCGACCGCGTGATTACGGGCCAGCCCACGAGCGACGGCGCCGGCGTCAAGTTGACGCGGCTGATCGGCACCCAAGCGCTTCCCGATCTGGACCCCTTCCTGATGCTGGACGCCTTCGGCTCCGACGACCCGAAGGCTTATATCGCCGGCTTCCCGGATCATCCCCATCGGGGCTTCGAGACCGTCACCTACATGCTCGCCGGGCGCCTGCGCCATCGCGACAACAAGGGAAATAGCGGGCTGCTGGAGGCGGGCTCGGTGCAATGGATGACGGCCGGCCGCGGCATCGTCCATTCGGAGATGCCCGAGCAGGAGAAGGGCCTGATGGCGGGGTTCCAGCTCTGGATAAATCTGCCCGCGGCCGAGAAGATGACTGCACCTCGCTATCAGGATATTGCCCCCGGCCGGATTCCGGTCGTCTCCGCTCCCGGTGAGGTCAGGGTCAAGATCATCGCCGGCGCCTTCGAGGGCACCGCCGGCCCGGTCGCACCGGCCTCGACGCTGTTCCTGGATGCGGCGCTGCCCGCGGGTGCAGAGTTCCTCGCCAATCTGCCGTCGGAGCATAGCGCCTTCACCTATGTCTACGAGGGTAGCGCCGAGATCGGTCCCGAAAGCCAGGCGACGGCCCTCGCACCCGGAAGGCTCGGTGTGCTGGGCCCGGGCGCGCGCTTTCGCGCGCGCGGCGGCGAGCGTCCCTCCCATGTTCTTCTTGTCGCGGGCCGTCCGCTCAACGAGCCTGTCGCGAAATACGGCCCCTTCGTCATGAACACCAAGGCCGAGCTCTATCAGGCCTTCGCCGATTACGAGGCTGGCCGCCTGTAAATCGAAGCCGCGCCCGTTGACGGGCGCGCCATCCGCAGCGGAAACTTGCGGCCCCTTTGGTGTCCGCTCATGTCCCCGCCGGTCAATCCCGTCTTCAGCGACGACAAGCTCCCCGCCCGCGCCGATGCGGTCGTCATCGGCGGCGGGATCATCGGCTGCGCCGCCGCTTACTTCCTCGCGCGCCGCGGCATCTCCGTCGCCCTCATCGAGAAAGGACGCATCGCCGGCGAGCAGTCGAGCCGGAACTGGGGATGGTGTCGCCAGCAGGGCCGCGACAAGGCCGAGATTCCGCTGATCAAGGAGAGCCTCGCCATCTGGGGCCGGCTCCAATCGGAGATCGGGGCCGATCCGGGCTTTCGCCGCGAGGGCATCGTCTATCTGACCCGTGATCCGGCCGAGCTCGCCGGCTGGGAGCGCTGGATGGGCCATGCGCGCGAGCATCAGATCGGTAGCCGCCTGCTGAGCGCGGCGGAGGCCCAGGCCATGACGCCGGACTGCCGCGAGAGGTGGATCGGCGGGCTCCATACCCCGAGCGATGGACGCGCCGAGCCGGCCATGGCCGCCCCCGCTATTGCCGAAGCCGCGCGCAATGCCGGCGCCAGCCTGCATCAGGGCTGCGCCGCGCGCGGGCTGGAGACCGAGGCCGGCAAGGTCGCCATGGTGGTGACCGAGCAGGGCGCCATCCGCACCAAGGCGGTGCTGCTGGCGGGCGGCGCCTGGAGCTCGATCTTCTGCCGCCGTCACCGGATCGATCTGCCGCAGCTTACCGTGCGAGCCTCGGTGATGCGCACCGCAGCGGCGCCTGCGGTCACCGAGGGCGCCATGGGCACGCCGGGCTTCTCGATCCGCAGGCGCCTCGACGGCGGCTACAGCCTGGCGATGGGCGGGGGCGTGGGCTTCGAGATCACCCCCGACAGCTTCCGCTATCTGCGCGCCTTCTGGCCCATCTTCCGGATGGAGCATCGCAATTTGAAGCTTCGCTTCGGCCGCGCCTTCTTCGAGGCCCTGGCTCAGCCGAAGCATTGGGCGCTCGATCGGGTGAGCCCCTTCGAGACCATGCGCGTGCTGGACCCGGCGCCCGATATGGCGGTGCTCGCCAAGGCGCTCGCCAATCTGAGGACCGCCTTTCCGGCCCTTGCCGGCGTCACCATGGCGGAGAGCTGGGCCGGCATGATCGACGCCACGCCGGATGCGGTGCCGGTGATATCGGCCGTGGAATCCCTGCCGGGATTCCATATCGCCACCGGCTTCAGCGGCCATGGCTTCGGCATTGGTCCCGGGGCCGGACGGCTCGCCGCCGATCTGGTCTCCGGCGCGACCCCGATCGTCGACCCCCATCCCTTCCGCTACGCGCGGATGATCGATGGCACCAAGCTGATGCCCGACGTGGGCCTCTAGGCTAGCGTCCCTTCCAGACCGGCTCGCGCTTCTCGGCGAAGGCGCGGGCACCTTCCTTCTGGTCTTCGCTTCCGTAGAGGATCTCGACGGTGCGGAAGCGGCGCTCGCGCGTGCCGCGAAGCGCCTCCTCGAAGGAGAGGGTCTGGCTCTCGCGCACCACTTCCTTGATGGCGGCGAAGACCAGCGGCGGTCCACCCGCCAGCAGTGCGGCGAGTTCGCGCGCACGGGGAAGCAGCTGGTCGGCCGGAAGGATCTCGTTCACCAGCCCGCGCCGAAGGGCCTCTTCGGCCTCCATCCAGCGGCCGGTGAGGAGCAGGTCCATGGCTACGTGATAGGGGATGCGCCGCGACAGCCGGATGGTCGCCGCATCGGCCAGCGTGCCGGCCTTGATCTCCGGCAGCGCGAAGCGCGCATGCTCGGCGGCCAGGATCATGTCGGCGGAAAGCGCCCATTCGAAGCCGCCGCCGACGGCCATGCCGTTGACCGCGGCGATGATGGGCTTGTTGAGATTGGGCAGCTCCTGGATGCCGCCGAAGCCGCCGACGCCGTTATCCACATCTGGGGACTCGCCGGCCGCCGCGGCCTTCAAGTCCCAGCCGGCGCAAAAGAATCTCTCCCCGGCCCCGGTGATGATGGCGACGCGAAGCTCCGGATCGTCGCGGAATTTCACGAAGGCCTCGCCCATGACGCGGCTGGTGGGCGCATCGATGGCATTGGCCTTGGGACGGTCGAGCACCACCTCGAGGATGGGCCCGTTGCGGGTGACGTGAAGGTGTCCTTCGCTCAACTCATGGCTCCTGATCGAAGTTAGACGGGCCCGGACGGGCGGCGCATCCTAGGGACAAACGAA
>DATFRE010000197.1:0-8173 GCA_035263545.1 Dongiaceae bacterium | reverse complement strand
CCGCCGCCGAGAAGACTGCTCAAGGCTCCGGCTGCGCCGCCCCCGCCCCCGAGGGCGCCAAGGACTCCGCTCAGCGCATTGACGGCGCTACCCGCCGCGCCGCCACGGCCGCCGCCCGCGAGACTGCTGATGGCCGGCCCGACCGCGCCGCCGATGCGCCCCAGCGGGCTGAATTGGCCGGCGAGCCCGGTGACGCCTTGCAGCGCGCCACCGATGCTGCGCGCCGTACCGCTGCCGTATTTGCTGAGGCCCGCGCCGGCGCCGCCGGCCGCCGCGCCGGCGATGATGCCCGGCAGGCCGAATTGGGCGCCCGAGAGCGCGCCCTGCAGCGCGCCACCGCCCACCGTTGCCACAACGGGCGCCGCCTTGGCGACGAACTTGCCGACGTCCTTAAAGGCGTTCCCGATCGAGCCGAAGAGCCCTTCCAGATATTCGTTATAGTCCTCGGCGGCGTCGGGTCCGTAGAACGCCCCCATCTGTGCCCGGATACGGCTGGCGGGAAGAACCGCATATTGAGGCGCCAGGATCTGGCGCAGGTATTGCAGCTGGTCGTAGTCGACCGGAGCGGGACCATAAGTAGCCATGGGGCCGGTTGCTCCATACTGAAACCAAGGACAGCGTCATTGTCCGCCGCGACCGATCGCGCGGAAATCCATCTGTGGGCGGGCAATGTGTGGATGGCCGGGTCTAAACCCTCGCTGCCGCCGGATTAGTTCGTCCATCCCGCCGGTCCGCCGAGGATGGCCTCGACGACGGCCTGGGGTGACACTTCGGGAAGCAGCTGGCGGTGACGGCGCATCTCGTGGACGCAGACATTCCGGCCGTCATGCGAGAAGGCAACCACCTTGGCGCTCGGCAGGCGCGTCAGCAGGCTCGCGGCGATCTCGTCGGACTCACCCGGCTGCAGGCCGATCAGAATGAGGTTGGGGTCGATGTCCTCGAGCCTTCCCTCGCCTTCCGCGCGCGTGTCGAAGGCGGCAACCACATCCACCGTGACATGGTCCGTCAACAAGGCCGTAACGACATCGCGCAGCAGTGGCGACATGGTCACGGCGACCACACGCAGACCGGCCACGATGGCTCCTCGGCTTGTCGTATCGCCGCGAATTTTGCGCGCAGGAGTCTGGCCGGCGATATCCACCTCATGGGAGCGAAAGGATGGGGAGAAGATTGAGAAGGGTGGAGCTGCTGCCGCGACGCCCTGCAGGCGCGCGATCAGACCTCCGGCCCGGCCATGCGCGGCGACCGGCGCCAGCTCTCGGTGCCGAAACGGGGCCCGACCTCGCGCATCCAGGGCGCCACCTGGCTGCGCCGCTGCAGATTCAATTTCCCGAGCAGATTGTGAACATGCGACTTCGTCGTCGCCACACCGATATTGAGGCGCCGCGCGATATCCTTGTTGCTGAGCCCGGCGCAGATCAATTCGACGACCTGCATCTCCCGCATCGTGAGTGCGGGCAATGCGCGGCTCTCATCGGTCCCCCGCGCCGTGACCGCGATCCGGCGCAGCCGGCGCATCAGGCCCGCGGTGACGGATGCCGAGCGGGTCTGCTCGTCCCGCATGATCGCGCTCAGAAGCTTCATTACATCGGCGAGCGCCGTGGTTCGCGGAATGTAGCCGGAGATGCCGGCTTCGACCCAGGAGACGATGCTTTCCGCGGTCTCGGCGACCGCAAACACCACGACCTTGGCCAGCGGCGCTACGCTCAGGATCCGGTCTATCGCGCTGGGACCGCCGGAAAATCCCGCATCGAGCAGCACGATATCCGGCCGAAGCTCGGGGATCCGGCCGAGCGCGTCCGCGAGATCTCCGGAGTGATGGAAATCGGTAACGGCCGAATCGCCGCCAAGGGCCTGTGTCAGCCCCTCGCCGAGAAAGCGGACGTCGGAAACAACGAGAATCCGGAGTCCCCTGTCGGGTCCCGGGAATGGAGCAGCATGTGACGGCGGACGATCCGCTTTCACGCCGTTGGTCTCCCCAGCATCAGCAAGCTTCCTCGACGACGGCACCAGTGGCCGATCGTCAACCATTCGAGCGAACGCGTGCGCCCCGCCACCGCAGGGTGCCCCGATTTCCGGCTGTATCGCTTCGGCTCACGACGCGCTTTCCGCGGTGAGCAAGAAAAATTTGTTTCGCCGACGCTAACAAGCCGAGATTAAAAAACGGTATCGCGCGACACGTTCCGCGTGCAGCGACCGGGAGTCCTGTTTATTGCCACGGTGCGAATGACGTGGAACGTGCGGCTCGAAGCGACACGGCATGCGCCGTGGGCCTTCGCCGAATAACCGGCGAGAGCGCGGCTGAATCGATGAGGAGACGTAAGACGAAGAGGAATGTCAGCCGATGACGAGAGGTTCCAACGCGATCGGATCGGCAGGCAACTCCTGATGGAGCACCTCGCCGAGAACAGCGGCCAGCTTGCGGACTACATTCCCATCGACGGCCGCGGAGGTGGGCAGGTTGAGGCCCGATCGCGACAGCGCGCGGCTGACGGGGCAGTCGCGGCCATAGGGCCGATAGGGCGGCATCTCCGATAAGGGATGAAAGAAGGGGCGAAGCTCGATACCGGCACGCCCGGCGGCATCGATCACCGGGACGCGGCTGGCAGGCGGGACCAACAGAGGCACGAGCCAGACGGCCGCCTCATCGCCGGAGGGCAGCGGGTCGGGGAAGGCGACGCCGGGGATCCCACCCAGATGCTCGCGATAAAGTCCCTCCAGGTGGCGATTGCGCGCCATGATGGGTTCGATGCGCCCGAGCTGGGCCAGGCCGATCGCCGCCTGGGGATTGGTCATGCGGAAGTTGAAACCGACCCGCTCATGCCAATAGCGCCGGCTGCGGCTCATGCCATGGTCGCGCAACTCCCCGAGGCGATCGGCGAGGGAGGGAGAATCCGTCAGGCACATTCCGCCTTCGCCGGTCGTGATGGTCTTGTTGGCGAAGAAGGAGAAGCAGCTGACGCTGCCAAACCCGCCGGCAAGGCGACCGCGGTGGTGGGCGCCGATGGCCTCGGCGCAATCCTCGATCACATGCAATCCGCGCTCCTCGGCGAGCGCGAGGATCGAGGTCATGTCCACCGGCCGTCCATAGAGATGGACCGGCAGGATCGCACGCGTGCGCTGAGAGAGCGCCGGCAGAACGGTTTCGCGGCTCAAGCCCCAGCTCACCGGATCGATGTCGACAATGACGGGCGTCGCACCGCAGTGGATCACCGCGTTGATGGTCGCGGCAAAGGTGAGATCAGGCAGAATGACCTCATCTCCCGACCCTATGCCCAAAGCTGTAAGGGCGAGCTGCAGCGCGGCGGTGCAGTTGCTGACGGCGATGCCGCGCTGGCGCCCGACGAAGGCGGCGAAGGCGCCCTGGAACTGCTGGACGTAGGCACCGCTGCTCGAGATCCAGCTCGAGAGGAAGGCGTCGAGGAAGGCAACGAACTCCGCCTGGGAAAGGTCGGGCCGGGCAATCGATACTGGTTGCCGGCTCCGATCGACATCGACGCCGATGAGGCAGCCGCCGGCATCGAGCACCGGACGCAGCACCTCACTCGGATCGGGGGACCGCGGCGACTGGGCGGCCAGGAGATGGCCGATATTCGCGTTAAGGCGCCTCTCCCGCAGGGCCCGGCGCAGATCCTCCAGATCGATGCGCCCGACGAGCCGCCGGCCGTCGAGCACGAAACACGCGCCGACGCCATTGTTCAGACACCGCTCCACACCTGCGAGTAAGCTGTCGCCGCGCCGGCAGGTGAAGGCCGCCGGATCGTCCTGGCGCTGAATATCAGTCACTGTCCGCTCAACCGAATGTAGCTCCCCAGCCACAACACTTTTGGTGATAGCAGCTGACGATTTCCTGTCGGCGAGATTAAATTGCGCTCATGAACCGGACTTCGTGGTAGCAACTGATCAAGGGGATCAGGGAAATGGAAGCCGACAGGGAGCCGGACGCTTGATTCAACCGCCCGCGCCGCGCGGCTCCCGGGCGCTGTGCAAAACGATCTGAAGCAGCAGGAAGAGCGCGCAGACCGCCGCCATCATCCAGGGCAGGCCAGAGCGCGTGTGAAGCGCAAGCGCGAGGCCGGCGATCGGCGGGCCGGCGATACTGCCGATTCCGTAGATGAGGCTTCTGAGGGCCATGGCGGAGGCGAGATGGCCGCCCTCGAAGATCTGCCCCATAAGGGCGAGGCTCACCGTCCAGATGCCGCCGGTCGCGACGCTCAGTAGGAACAGACTGGGCCAGAGGCCGAAGGCGACATCGACCAGCAGGGGCAGAAGTAGGCAGACCGCGAAGGCGAGAAGGCTGAGGACCAGCAGAAGCCGGCGTGAATCCATGCGGTCCACCGCCCAGCCGACGGGAAGCTGTATGGCGAGGATCCCGAGCTCCTGAGCGAAGAGCATGGTCACCGCGTCGGCTTGGTCGAGCCCATTGCGCAGACCGAAAATCGGCAGGAAGGAAATCGCGGTCGAATCCATCAGACCGAGGAAGAGAATCGCGGCCATCGCCGCCCCGCCGCGGCTGAGGATGCCGCCGATCCCCGCAAGGCCGCCGCGATGGACCTCGCCTTCTGGTGCCGCAGCAAAGAGGAGCGGGAGGCCCGCAACGGCAACCAGGGAGAGCGCGATCAGAAAGGGGCGCCAGCCCTCGGTGCCGGCAAGGCGGATGGTCAGGGGCCCCATGGCGTAGCCGGCGGACCAGAGAAAACCGAAGGCGCCGACGATCCGGCCGCGGGCCTGGGGCGGCGCCATGCGGTTGACCCAGGTCTGGGTGCAGATGAACAGCGAGGTCACCGCGCCACCGAGGATGAAGCGGAGCGCGAACCAGGCACCGAGATTCTCGAACAGGCGAAGCAGCACCAGCATCGCCAGGATGATCAGGATGCAGCCGCCCGCCGCCCGCCGCATTCCGAATCGGCTGATGAGGAGCGGCGCGACGGGAGAGACGGCGAGCACCGCCAGCGATTGGGCGGCGGCGGAGAGCCCGATCATCTGGCCGTCGACGCCACGCCTGTCGAGGATGAGCGAAAGCAGCGGCGAGATCAGCCCCATGGTCGTGCCAACGACCGAGGTGCAGAAGATGGCCGCCGCCAGGCTGCGGCGCCTATCCGGCGATAGGATGGCTTCGGCCATCATTGATCCCCTCGAACCCTGCGCGAGCCAAGAAAAGCGCGGGGGCGAATCCAGGGCAAGCCGCTTCTGCGCGGCACATGTCAGGCCGCCAGCCTGTGGCGAAAGCGGCTGTCGGACCGCTGGCCGCGGGATTAGATTGCGCTGGGAATCAGCACCGCTTCGACAACACCTTCAGGGGGATCCGGGAGATGCAAGCCGAACGACAGCCGGACGAGACCATCCGGCTCACGATCGATGGCCACAACGTGCTTGCCTACAGCTTCGGCAGCGGGCCCGAGGTCCTGTTCTGCATGAGCGGCGGGCCGGGCGCGCCCTGCGACTATGTCCGGGACAGCCACAGCCATCTGGCGGATCACGGCTATCGGGTCGTGATCCACGATCAGCTCGGCACCGGCGCCTCCGACCGGCCCGAGGACAAGAGCCTGTGGCGCGTCGAGCGCTTCGTCGCCGAGGTGGAGAGCGTGCGCGTGGCCCTCGGCCTGGGCAAGGTGCATCTCCTCGGGCAGTCCTGGGGCGGCATGCTGGCGCTGGAATATGCCCTTGCCCATCCCGAGGGCGTGAAGACCCTGATCTCGGTGAACGGCCTGGCGGACACGCCCCTGACGCTGCTCCATATGGAGCGGCTGCGCAGCGCACTGGGCAGCGAGACGGTGACCATGATGGCGCGTCATGAGGCCGACGGCACTACGGACCATCCGGAATACAAGGCCGCGGTCACCATTCTCGAATACCGGCATCTCTGCCGGCTTGCGACATGGCCGGCGGCGCTGCAGCGCTCCCATGCCGGCATCAACAGGGACATCTATGGCAGCATGTGGGGGCCCAACGAGATGACCTGCATCGGCACGCTCAGGAATTGGAGCGTCGTCGACCGGCTTTCGCGCATCACCCAGCCCGCCCTCGTCATCAGCGGCCTCTATGACGAGGTGGCACCCCCGGTCGCCGCCCAGATCCAGCGGGGCCTGCCGAACGCCGAGATCAAGGTCTTCCCCAACAGCTCCCATACGCCATTCTTCGAGGAGCCGGAGGCCTACTTCGCCTTGCTCAGGGGCTTCCTGGATCGCAACCGGGGCTGAGGCAGAGACGCTCGCGCGACGATCGGCGGGCTGGAAGCGGCTAGGCGAGCTCGCGGCAGCGGCGGTCGATGGCGACGGCGTGCTGGACGAAGTCCTGCAGGGAGGCGGCAAGCGCTGCGGAATCCGCCGCCAGGCGGCGCAGGCCCTTGGTGGGGTCCGGACGCAAGCGGAGAATGGCGCCCTGCTCGTCGACCTCGACGGTGATCTGGCGGACGCGCGAGCGGCGCCGCGGCACGCGCATGATGGCGAGCGTGAGCTGGGGCGGCTGGATCTGCAAGCAGGAGAACTCGAAGCGGTCGCTCTCCCCCGCCACATGCAGCCGCGACAGGTGATGGCGCCGATTGAGATCGAGGGGAAGATGGGCCGCCGCCATCTTGTTGAGATGGGCGATCCCCGCCAGCCCGATGGAACGCTCGGTGGGGTTCTCTCGCGTCAGCGGCTCCCACACCTCGGTGCGAAAAAGCTCGGCATCCTCGGGATCGATCACGCTCCAGTCGACGGCGGCGCGCAGCCAGCGCGCCACGCGATAGATGGTCGCGAACTGATCGCGCTCCGAAAGCGGCTGATAGGGAATGCGTGGATAAGCGGGCGGCATGGGTACTCTCGCAGCTCTGGGAGTAAAACCCGGTTTCGCCGGTGTTAGTTCCCCGATGCCTGCTTCTTCGCCGTGCACCGCAAGGAGCGAAGGATCAGTAGGTGAGCGCCGTGATCGCGTTCTGCAGCGGCTCGCTGCTGATGGCGATGAGCCCGTCGAAGGGCGTGTCCATCTCCAGGATCAGAAACAGCGCGCCGGAGACCGACGCGGCGCAGATGACGAAGATCGCGATGACCGTGGCATTGCGCGGGGCGAAGATCGCCCAGCTCATGAAGATCATGGCTGTCCACGCCACCATCATATAGAGGAAGGGCAGCGGGATCGTGCCGTTGGTAGCCTGGATCACTGCGAGATGATGCTGGGCCACGTCCAGGAGCTCGTCATGGAGGTCCGCCTTCACCTGCTGCTCCAGCACTGTCGGCGCCGGCATGTCCATGATGGTCCGATAGGTGGCGACGTAGATCACCCGGCTCCTGTCGCTCCGGCCCGCGTCCTCGAATGTCTCGGCGACGGCAAGACGGCTGAGCTCGGCGAGACTCTGCCGGACGGCGGCGACCGAGGGGTTGTCGATCTCCCGCGAGGTGAGGTTCATCTGCTCGAGCCGCGCGCCCTGGGCCTTGATCTCCTGGTCCGCGGCGTCGAAGGAGCTCTTCACCTCCGCGGTCAGCAGGCCCAGCACCAGGGAGGTCATGGCCGCCACCATCCCGATGGCGATGATGATCGTATCCTGGCTGGCCCTGGAGAGATGGCTGGTGGGCAGACGCTGACCGAGCCAGACGCCGAAGAAGATGCCGACCAGGATGATGGCGAAGATGCCAAGCGCGGTGGTCAGAGAGTTTAGATTGCCCGTCACAGAATTCCCCAGATGAGCCGTATCGATCCGATAGTGCGGATCGAATCATCCCCTCCCGAACAGAATCACCGGCTTAGCGCGGGCCGTCAATTCTTCCGCTTGCCGTGGACTCGCCCCGCTCCAGCAGCGCCAGCACGCTGAGGGCGCCCTTGCGCAGAAGGGTCCACATGCCGCGGCGCTCCTCGGGCAGGAGGGCGACCGGCCGGCAGGTCTCCATGGCATAGAGGCCGAGCCGGGCCGTGCGCAACGAGGTATAGAGCGCATCCGCCGCATTGGCGGAGAGCCGCCCCATGAGCCCGCCACCAAGGGACTGGACCGCCATGTCGCCGGCCTGCGCGGCCATCCCGGAGGTAGCGGCGATCCAGAGCACGCGACGTAGCAGCGTCCATTGCTGGAGCAGGCCGGGAGCCAGGCCGTAAATTCCCGAGATCTGGCGCAGCATCTTCAGCTCGCGCCAGAGGGTGATCAGCCCGTCGACGAGCCCGTTCGGGCTGGCCAGCGAGATGAAGGCGGTGTCGCGCATCG
>DATFRE010000196.1:0-2814 GCA_035263545.1 Dongiaceae bacterium | reverse complement strand
GCGACCGCAACGCCTGGTATGCCGCCCGCGCCCGCGAGGAGCTTGCGGCACTGGCGGGACCCTTGCGCTCGCGCCTCCTCGAACTGGTGGGAGAGGGCGAGGCGGATCGCCAGACCCGGGTCTGGCAGAATATGCTGGTGGTTCTCGACCAGGGCGAGCTGCGCCCAACCCATCTCCATGGGCTGAAGCCGGCGTGATCTTCTGCCGTCATCCCGACGGAAGCCGGGATTCAGGGCAACCGGCAGGATCACTGCAACCCTGGATTCCGGCTTTCGCCGGAATGACGATAGAGAGAGTGCAAGGGTGCGAGGATTAGAGGAGACAGGAATGACGACTGAGCCGACCGACATCGACGCCATCGAGGGCTATCACGCGCATATCTACTATGACCCCGATAGCCGCGGGCAGGCGGAGCGATTACGCGAGGCGATCGGCGCGGCGTTCGAGGTCCAGCTCGGCCGCTGGCATGACCGCCCCGTGGGTCCGCATCCCCAGGCCATGTACCAGGTCGCCTTTCCCCTTGCCGAATTCCCGCGCCTCGTCCCCTGGCTGATGCTGAATCGGGGGAGCCTCGCGGTGCTGGTCCATCCGCTCACCGGTGATGACTACGAGGACCATGCCCATCACGCGCTGTGGCTGGGGAAGGTCCTGGACCTCGATCTCGAATCCCTGCGCAAGGCGGGTTGAGGGCGATCCGCCTCAATTCCGCCCTGATTTTTCAGGTAATTGCCACACGCCGACTCGGCACCATCCACCTAAATCTTGAGTTGACGAGGGTACCTACCTCAATGCCCGCCGGGGTGGAGTGCGGGCCGGGTTTCTGGAGATCGAAATGTCAAGCAAGCGTGGCTTTCCTGCTCGAACGGCTCTTGCCGCCGCGGTAGGAGTCGCAGCGTTGATCTCGGTTGCGGCGCCGGCCATGGCAGATGACGATGGCTGGGGCTGGAAGCACCATCATGGCCACTACAAGCCCTATATCGTGGCGCCGGGCTATGTCTATGGCGGTTACTACGCGCCGTCGCCGCCGGTGATCTATTATCAGCCGGCCCCGGTCTATCAGCCGGCCCCGGTCTATGTCGAGCCGCCGCCGCCCATGGTCTATGCCCCGCCGCCCGCCTACTACGCGCCGCCATCGGGCTTGAGCTTCGGCGTGACCGTGCCTTTGCGCTGAGATCGCGCACCACCTGACCGAGTTCGAGAGAGGCCGTCGCCCGACCGGGCGGTGGCCTCTTCCTCATCTGAGGTCGAGCACCACCCGTCCCAGGATCTGCCCCCTGCGCATCCGCTCCAGCACCCGGTTGGCGCGGCTCAGGGGCTGGCGCTCGATCTTGGCTGTCACCAGCCCGTTACCAGCGAAGGCGATCGCCTCCGCCAGATCGGCGCGAGTGCCCACATTCGAGCCGCGCAGCGTGAGCTCGGCCCCGACCAGCGTTGCGATGGAGTTGCGCACCTCATCCTTCTTCCCGCCCGGCACGCCGATATAGACGCAGGTCCCGCCGCGTCTCAGCAGCCCGACCGCCTGCTCGAAGGCGCGGGGTGCGGCCGTGGTGACGATGGCGCCATGGGTCCCACCGGTCGCCTTGCGGATCGCAGGCGCAGGATCGCCCTTGGCTGCGTTCACCACGGCTTGGGCGCCGAGGCGGCGGGCGAGTCGCAGCTTGCCGTCATCGACATCGACGGCCGCGATGCGCATTCCCATGGCGGCGGCATATTGGATGGCGATATGGCCGAGCCCGCCGACGCCGATCACCGTTACCCATTGGCCGGGCTTCACCTGCGAGCGCTTCAGGCCGCGATAGGTGGTGACGCCGGCGCAGAGGATGGGCGCCAGGCTGAAGAGATCGGCATTCTTGGGCAGCCGGCCGACAAAGGCCGCCGGCGCCACCATGAACTCCGCATAGCCGCCCGGCACGGAATAGCCGGTCGACCGCCCGTTGCGGCAGATCGTCTCCTGGCCCGAGAGACAATATTCGCAGGCGCCGCAGGCGCTGAACATCCAGGGCACGCCCACGGCCTCGCCGAGCTTGACGCCGCTCACGCCGCTGCCCAGCGCCACCACATGCCCGGTCACCTCATGGCCGGGAATCAGCGGCAATGTCGGGCCCGGCGTCCAGTCGCCGTCGACGGCGTGAAGATCGCTGTGGCAGACGCCGCAGGCGGCGACCCGGATCAGGATCTGTCCCGGTCCTGGCTCCGGCCGCGCCAGCTTCTCGATCCTGAGCGGTGTGCGCAGCCTGCGCAGCACCGCCGCGCGCATTTCCTGCGGCATGGCCGCCGCCTTTCCCGGTCGTTCTCGGCAGGCCAAGGTCGCGCGGCGCCGGGCCTGATGTCAAACCCGGCCTGTATGTCTTCAGGAGTCGCTGTGCCGCAGGACGCGGGGTGATGGTGGGCTCGGCTTCGGGGATGTCCTCTGCGGCTTCGGATCGCGGCAGCGCTCGACCTACGGAATGGCCGCAGCGCATACACTGCATTGGAAGCTGGTGCCGGCCATCGGCTGTGGGATGCAATCGGCCAAGGAGACACTCGGCATCGGCTCCCTCGTCGGTGGCGCAATTGCGCTGTGAGGCCGCACCAGAGCCAGCCGCAAGATCGGCTGATCGGTCATCACCGGCCTGCTGAGGCTGGCGAACGTCCTTGACTACGCTGTTCAGATCATCCTTGCGACGGATGCTCGCTGGAGACGCTTAGCTTCTGCCGCTTGACGAAGAACAGACGCAACAGAGCCCCCTCTCCTATGAGTTCTCCGATGGAGCGAAAGGCGAAATATGGAAAGAACAACAAGAAGATAATAATTAGCTCCGCGATCATCTCCTC
>DATFRE010000195.1:0-3536 GCA_035263545.1 Dongiaceae bacterium | reverse complement strand
GGCAACTGCGACAGGAAATAGACCTCCGCGGGAAACAGCTTCGTGTGCAGCAGGCTCTGCATCCATTGCCGGATGGTCTCGATATTGTCGGCGAAGGCGAGGCCGAGGGCGAAGCCGGCCAGCGTGCCGACCACGCCGATGCTGGCCCCGCTGATGAGGAATACCCGCATGATCATGCCGCGCGTCGCACCCATCGTGCGGAGGATGGCGATGGCGCGGCCCTTCTCCTTCACCAGCATGATTTGGCTGGAGATGACGTTGAAGGCGGCCACCACGATGATCAAGGTCAGGATCAGGAACATCACGTTCGCCTCGACCTGGATGGCGCCGAAGAAGCTGGCGTTCGCCTCCTTCCAATCGGTGATGCGGTAGCTGTCGCCGGTGCGCGCCAGGATGGTGGCCGCGGCCGCAGCGCTCCGGTCGGGGTCATCGATGGCGATCTCGATCTGGCTCGCCTGCTGGGGAAGCTTGAAATAGAGCTGGGCGGCCTCCAGCGGCATGAACACATAGCCGCTGTCATATTCATACATGCCGATGTCGAAGATGCCGACGACGGTGAAGCTCTTGATGCGCGGAACCAATCCGATGAGGGTCGCCGTCGATTGCGGCGAGATCAAAGTGATCTCCTGGCCGACGGTCACGCCCAGGTTCTGGGCCAGGTGATAGCCGATGATGACGACGTCCTTGCCGTTGAAATCCTTCAGGCTGCCGATCCGGATGTTCCCGGCGAGCGTCGCCTTGTCCTTCAAATCCTCGGGCCGGATACCGCGAACCAGCACGCCATAGGCCCGGTCGTTATTGGTTGCCATGGCCTGGCCCTGGATCAGGGGATCGGCGGCCTTGACCATGGGGAGCGATTTGATGGCCTTGGCCAGCACCTCGTAGTCCGGCAGCGGACCCTGGACCGACTGCAGGGTCAGGTGCCCGTTGAGGCCGATGATCCGGCCCAGCAGCTCATGGCGGAAGCCGTTCATCACCGACATGACGATGATGAGGGTCGCCACGCCCAGCATGATGCCGAGGAAGGAAAAGACCGCGATCAACGAAATGAAGCCCTCCCGGCGCTGCGGCCGGAGGTAGCGCATCGCGACCATCCACTCGAAGGCGGAGAACATGTGGGTGCTAGGCCGTCAGCTTGTCGAGGGCGGGCTCGAGGGCGAGTTCCTGGCGTTCTCCGGTGGCGCGGCGCTTCAGCTCGACCTTGCCGGCAGCGATCCCGCGCGGCCCCACGATGAGTTGCCAGGGCAGGCCGATCAGGTCCATTTCCGCGAATTTCGCACCCGGCCTCTCATCGCGGTCGTCATAGAGCACCTCCACACCCGCTGAATTCAGCTTGGCGTAGATCTCCTCGCATTTGGCGTTGGTTGCCTCGTCATTGTTCTTGAGATTGACAAGGCCGACATGGAAGGGCGCCACGGAATCCGGCCAGATGATGCCCGCATCGTCATGGCTCGCCTCGATGACCGCGCCGACGAGCCGCGAGACCCCGATGCCGTAGCTTCCGCCCTGCACCGGCACCATCTCGCCATCCGCCTTGGCGACCATGGCGCCCAGGGGCTGCGAGTATTTGGCGCCGAAATGGAAGACATGGCCGACCTCGATGCCGCGGCCGACATAGCGGCGCGCCTCGGGCACCTGGCCTTCGAACAGCGCCTCGTCATGCTTCTCGTCGGTGCGGGCATAGAGCGAGGTGAAATGCTCCACCACCTTGCCGACGGCTTCGGCGTCGCCATAGTCGATCTCGGTGCCCAGCGCATCGAACTCGATGACCCCGCGGTCGCAGAAGACCGCGCTCTCGCCCGTATCCGCCAGAATGATGAATTCGTGGGAGAGATCGCCGCCGATCGGCCCCGTATCGGCCGCCATGGGGATGGCGCGCAGGCCTAGGCGCTGAAAGGTGCGCAGATAGGAGACGAACATGCGGTTATAGGCCTGGCGCGAGGTCTCGTAGTCGATATCGAAGGAATAGCCGTCCTTCATCAGGAACTCGCGGCCCCGCATGACGCCGAAGCGAGGGCGCACCTCGTCGCGGAATTTCCACTGGATGTGATAGAGCATGCGCGGCAGCTCGCGGTAGCTCTTCACCGCCGTGCGGAAGATGTCGGTGATCAGCTCCTCGTTCGTCGGCCCGTAGAGCATCTCGCGCTCATGCCGGTCGGTGATGCGCAGCATCTCCTTGCCGTAGTCGTTGTAGCGGCCCGATTGCTTCCAGAGATCCGCCGACTGGATCGTCGGCATCAACACTTCCTGGGCGCCGGCGCGGTCCTGCTCCTCGCGCACGATCTGCTCGATGCGCTTCAGCACGCGAAAGCCGAGCGGCAGCCAGGAATAAATGCCGGCGCTCGCCTGGCGAATCATGCCGGCGCGCAGCATCAGCCGGTGCGACACGATCTGCGCTTCGGCAGGATTTTCCTTCAGGGTCGGCAGGAAATAGGCGGAGAGGCGCATAAGTCGTTCATTTCCAATGTGATCTGGTCCAGACGGGGAGCGTGACTTTAAGCGAGGCCCGGAGCCCTGTCCATGCAGCTCCGGAGGCTGCAGACTTGTGCCGGGAGAGTTAAGAGGAATTGTGGCGGGCGCAAGGCCGCTATTTGCCTGGGGCGGCCTTCTTGCCCCTCGACTTGCTTTTGGCCCAGGGCGGCCCGAGACGGGCGATCTTCTTCGCCACCGGGCAGCTCTCCGCATGGGCGCCGGGCAGATAGCCGAGGCTCAAGAGAAACTCACCGACGATCTCCCCGCCGGTGAATCGGAAGGTCTTCTTGAAGAGCTTGACCCAGTCGGCCTTCTCGAGCGGATGATGCGCGTCGAGCCAACCGGCGAAGGAGCCGTGGGTCTCGCGGATCTGCTGCAGGCGCCGGGCGTTCTCGATGGCCGCCTCGACCTTCAGCCGGTTGCGGATGATGCCGGCATCGGCGAGCAGCCGGCGCTTCTCCTTGGCGCCATAGGCCGCGACCTTGTCGATGTCGAAACCGTCGAAGGCGGCCTGAAAGGCCTCCCGCTTCTTCAGGATGGTGAGCCAGGAGAGGCCGGCCTGATTGATCTCGAGGATGAGGCGCTCGAAGAGCACGTTGTCATCGCGCGAGGGAAAGCCGTACTCGCCCTCGTGATAGGGTCCATGGAAGGGATGGCCGGGGGCGATGTCGCAATAGGTCGTCATGGGCTCAATGCCGGAAGCTGATCCAGGGCGAGGTTATCAGCCAATAGGCCAGCAGCCAAACCACTGCCGAGAGCAGGGTCGTGGCGCCGATCTTGGCCCAGAGATGGGTCTTCACCGGCGCGCCGGGATCATGCCCGGGCTCGGGATTCTCCTCGCGCTGGACGCCCCAGGGCAGGACGGCAAAGAGCATCACCCACCAGATCAGGAAATAGACGACGAAGCCGGTTAGCCAGTTCATGCCTGCTCCAGCTCGATCAGGCTACCGAGAAAATCCTTGGGATGCAGGAACAGAACCGGCTTGCCATGGGCCCCGGTCCTCGGCTCGCCATCCCCCAGCACCCGCGCGCCCGCGGCCTTCAGCTGATCGCGCGCGGCGAGG
>DATFRE010000194.1:0-2772 GCA_035263545.1 Dongiaceae bacterium | reverse complement strand
TGCTGGCCGGCTTGGGACTGGCGCGGGGCTAGAAGCCGCATGGCCCGCCCGATCAACCGGCCCGCGATCGCGCTCTGCGTCATGCTGGCGACCATCATGCAGGCGCTGGACACGACCATCGCCAATGTCGCGCTGCCCTATATGCAGGGCACGCTGTCGGCCAGCCAGGACCAGATCAACTGGGTGCTGACCTCCTATATCGTGGCCGCGGCGATCATGACGCCGCCGACCGGCTGGCTCGCCGCCCGGTTCGGCCGCAAGCGGCTCTATCTGGTCTCGGTCGCGGGCTTCACCGTAGCCTCGGTCCTGTGCGCCATCGCCATGACCATCGACGAGGCGGTGATCTTCCGGCTGCTCCAGGGTGCCTTCGGGGCGGCGCTGGTGCCGCTGTCGCAGGCGACGCTGCTCGACAACTATCCCCGGGAGAAGCATGGCTCGGCCATGGCCATCTGGGGCCTCGGCATCATGGTGGGGCCGATTCTGGGGCCGATGCTGGGCGGCTGGCTGACGGATAATTACAGCTGGCGCTGGGTCTTCTACATCAACGTGCCTGTGGGGGCGCTCGCCTTCTTCGTCATCTCGACCTTCGTGCCCGAGACCCAGAAGAACAGCAAGCTCAGCTTCGATGTCTTCGGCTTCGCGACGCTCAGCCTCGCCATCGGCGCCTTCCAGATGTTCCTCGACCGCGGCGAGAGCAAGGACTGGTTCGGCTCCAACGAGATCATCATCGAGCTCTGCCTGGCGGTGCTTGCCTTCTACCTCTTCATCGTCCACACCTTCACCACCGACAAGCCCTTCATCAACCCGGCGATCTTCCGCGACCGCAGCTTCTCGGCGAGCCTGGTGCTGATCTTCATCGTCGGCATCATCCTCTACGCCACCATGGCGCTGATGCCGCCCTTCCTGCAGAACCTGCTGAACTATCCGGTGGTCACGACGGGCATGCTGCTGGCGCCGCGCGGGGTCGGCACCATGATCGCCATGCTGGTGGTGGGCCGCGCCATGCGCTGGATCGATCCGCGCATCGTGCTCGCCGTCGGCCTCGGTCTCTCCGCCTATTCGCTCTGGTGGATGGAGGGATTCTCCCTCTATCTCTCCAGCAGCGAGGTCATATGGAGCGGCATCGTCCAGGGCATTGGCCTCGGCCTCACCTGGGTCCCGCTCTCGACCGTCGCCTTCGCGACCCTGCCGCCGGCCCAGCGCACCGAGGCGGCGGGCCTGTTCAGCCTGCTGCGCAATGTCGGCTCCAGCGCCGGCATCTCGCTGGTGACCGTGCTGCTGACCCAGAACACCCAGGTCAACCACGCGACCCTGGCGGAGAACATCAACCCCTATAACCACCTGCTGCAGCATCCGGTGCTCAAGCATTTCTGGGATCCCTGGACGAGTGCGGGCGCGCTCGCCCTCAACGAGGAGATCACGCGCCAGGCCTCGATGATCGCCTATCTGAACGACTTCAAGCTGATGATGATCGTGACCGTCATCTCGCTGCCCTTCGTCCTCCTGCTCTCCTCGCCCAAGAAGGGCGCCGCCAAGAACAAGGAGGCGGTGGTGATGGACTGAGCGCCCGATAACCCTTTCCCGCGAAGGAGAGCGCGATGCCCCGGCTCGAAGTCTCGATCAAGACGCGCGATGGAACCTGCCCGGCCTCGATCTTCACCCCCGCGGACGGCAAAGCTCCCTGGCCCGGCGTGATCTTCTTCATGGACGGTCTCGGCATCCGCCCGGTGATGTGGGAGATGGGCCAGCTTCTGGCCGATGGTGGTTATCTGGTTCTGCTGCCGGATCTCTATTATCGCGCCGGCCCCTATGCCCCGATGGTCGCCTCGGAGGTGCTGGCCGATCCGAGCCGCCGTGAGGCGCTGATGAAGCTGGTGCGCGGCCTCGATCGCGACCGCAAGGTCGCCGATGCGAGCGCCTTCATCGAATTCCTGTCATCCCGGCCCGAGGTCAAGGGCGATCGCTTCGGCGCCACCGGCTATTGCATGGGGGGCAATGCCAGCCTGACCGCCGCCGGTGCCTTCCCCGATCGCTTCGCGGCGGCGGCGTCTTTTCACGGCGGGCATCTCGCGACGGAGGAGCCCGACAGTCCGCATCTTTTCCTCGGCAAGCTGAGCGGCCGCGTCTATGTCGCCGGCGCCGTCGAGGATGCCTCCTTCACCGACGAGCAGAAGGACCGGCTCGAGCGGACGTTGACGGAAGCAGGCGTGGACCATCTGATCGAGACCTATCCCGGTGCGCGGCACGGCTTCGCGGTGCGCGATCTGCCCGTCTATGACGAGGCAGCCGCCGAGCGGCATTGGCAGGCGACCTTCCGGCTCTTCCGCGAGACTTTCTCGCGCTGAGAAGGGCAATTCTGGCGCGGGCCGCTTGCGGCCCCGCGCTCCCCGCCTTAGCGTGGCGGCCCCGATGCAAGAGGCCGTCATGCGCATCACCTCCATCACCGGCTATCGCCAGGACCAGCCCTTCCGCGACGGCCCCTATGTCTGTTCGGGCGGCCGCTCGGCGCTGGGATTCGATTCCATCATCTCCGCCATCGAGACCGATGCCGGCATCACCGGCTGGGGCGAGATGGCGCCGCTCGGCGCCTTCTACGATCCGGCCTTCGCGGCCGGCGCCCGCGCCGCCTTCGAGGAGCTGGCGCCGAAGCTGGTGGGTGACGACCCGGCCCAGGTCAATGCCCTCGCCCGGCGCATGGATCACTTGCTCAAGGGTCACCCCTATGCCAAGGCGGCCATCGACATGGCCTGCTGGGACATCCTTGGCAAAACG